>NZ_WJIE01000007.1:300000-579677 GCF_009649845.1 Polyangium spumosum | reverse complement strand
TCCGCGGGTTGCCATCGCCCATTCACGAAGACCTCCGCGAGGATATGCGGAAAGTCCTGCTCAGGACGGACTGGCTTCTCGCGGGCCGGAATGCCGCATGCGCGGCAGAGGGCCACGAATACACGCGTTTTCGCGTCGCAGTCGCCGAAGCCACGGAAGAGCGTCACGGCGGAATCTTCGAGGACTTCGCGCTTCGGGTCGCGCACGTAGTCGATCGCGTACTGGCAGAACTTCAAGATCGCCGCGGCACGCTCATGCATGGGCAATCGCCGGAAGACGGCTGCCCAGCGCTGCACCTCGGGAAGCAGGAGATCGCGCTTGCTGCCCTCGGCCATGTAACGCGCTTTCGCGAGGTTCGAAGGGAAGTGGACGATACGCGGCCGGATCATTTGACACCGCTCTTTACGGCCATGGACAGCGCCTCGCCGAAGACTGCGGGCGATCCGGTCGTGGCGAATTCCTCAAGTTTCGCAAAGAAGTCGGGATTGTTGTCGAGAAGTTGGATGCCCTGCATTGCGGCACTGGCTAGAGGATTGGCGGGGATCGAGGGATCCGGAGGCGTGGGAACGAGACCCGCGGCCGTGAGGTGCGGCGCGAGATTGGTCGGTTTGTGCGTCCTCGACTCGGACCGCGTGTTCACGGGCGGCGGCGGCGGCGGCGGAGGCGCAGGCGGCGGCGGCGGCGCGGCCACGAAAGGAGGCTCCGGCGGCGGCGGCGGAGGCGGCGGGGGCCGCGGCGGCGGCGCGATATTCTGCTGGCCGTCTGTGCAGTGCACCGGCGCCGCGGGTTGCACGCGCACGGGCGCCACGGGCTCGAGCTGCGGGAGCTCGGCGGGTGCGGGCTGCGCGGGCGCGGGCTGCGCGGGCGCGGGCGCGGGCACGGGCGCTGCGGGCGTGGGCTGCGCGGGGGCTGGCGAGGGCGGGACGGGCGCGGGCTGCGCGGGCGCGGGCTGCGCGGGCGCAACGGCCTGCCTCAAGACCATCCCCATCGGAGTCTGGATCATCTCCCAGCCCTCCCAGGACATCGGCGTCGCCATGGGCCACGGATTCGGCGGGGGAGGCGGAGGAGGCGGGGGCGGCGGCGGCGGGGGCGTATTCGCAGCGGTCGCGGTCTTTACGAGGGTGAGGAGCTTGGCGATCTCGCCGAACTCGTCTCCCCCGCCGCCATTGCCACCACCACCGAGGTTCTTCGCGATCTCGATCCCGCGCTCCATCCCTCGCTCGTACCCGGCCCCGCCGCTCGGCTTGCCGGCGTCGTTTCCGCGGAGCAGCGGCACGATCTCGCGCACGACTTCGAGCGTCGAGTTGGATTGCGGCTGCTGCTGGAGGAGCGGGAGGATCTCGCGTACGACCTCGAGAGTCTGGTTTCCCTGTGGCGGTGGTGGCGGCTGCTTCGTGCTGTCGAGGATCGAGCGCATCGTTTCGAGAACGACCTTGACCAGGCCCATGAGCTCCGCCCCCATCGCTGGCGCGGCGACGGGAGCAGGCGCGGGCGGAGGTGCAGGCGGTGCATAGTAATAAGGCGGCACGGCAGCCGGGTTGATGGCAGGCGCAGCAACGGGCGCCGGTCGGGGCGCCTGCGGCTCCTGGACGAAGGGCTTCCGCGCCGGGCCTGCGAAATAGTGCATCTCGCCCTTTGCCGTGTATCTGTGCGACTTTGCGCAGATTGCATTGAGCTGATACCAGCACTCACCCCCGTACAGGTCGACGATCTGCTGCCAGGTTCGCAGCTCGGATCCCTTCCATGCCGTCGGGCAGACCTCTCGCGTCTTGTCCGGAAGGATGCGGACGATCTGGATGAGATCGAATCTCCGGGGATCGGGCCCTACCTCGGTTTCCGGCCGAGGGAACAGGGGATGACCGCCGAGCTCGACCGGCTCGTCCGAGAGCGCGCTGGGTTCGGCGTGGGTCATGGCTTGGACCTCCTTTTCCCGCGAGGCTTTCGCGCCGGGCCCGGGAAGTAGAGCTTCTCGGACCTGGCAGTATACCGAAAGGTCTTACCGCATAGCGCGGTGAGCTGATGCCAGCACTCACCACCGTACAGGTCGATGATCTGCTGCCAGCTCCGCAGCTCCGAGTCCGGCTCGACGGCAGACGACTGCCCGTCGAGCCCCGTGGGCTCTGGGTGGTTCATGGTGCTGGGTCGATAATGGGACAAGTCGCTCAGTCATTGCAACACAAAAGTTGTTGCTTGGACTACCCGTCGTCGAGCGTGCCGACGAACCAATCGTTTGAGGGCAAAGTAAATGTCGCGCGCAGGGCGTGCTTCCCGAGAAAGTGCCGAGGATTTTGCAGTCGCGAGGGGGCGGCTGACGTGGGTTCTCCGGGGGTGGATTGACGGCTCATCCGCGGACCACGGGAGACCGATGGCGTGCAAAACCAGCGGAAAACGTGACGTGTCGCGATCAACGCCGCCCCCCTACGGGAGCATCGAACGCAAGTGACCGTCCGGACGATGTCGATCCGTACGGGAAACGATGTAGGTCGAGGTTTGCCCGTCGCCCAAGTGGGTGTTCGTGTGGACGTACGGGTACGATGCGCCAGCATGAAACAAGGCAAATCGAGCACGCGACCGGGATTGAACGCCTCGGAGAGTTCTTTGTGGCACCACGTGCGCGGATCGCGCGCGTTGCTTTCGGCAGTGAACATGCCTGTTCAGCGTTCGGCTGTTGAAACAGTCGAGGTTGGCCATGGCTGAACTTCATGCGGAGAGACGAACCCCCGCCTGAGCCGCATCCGGGATCGCGCGTACCGAAGTTTAAGGTGATCGCTGTATGGGGAACGTTGGAGGTGGAATCGGTTTTGGGTGCAGGTACGTGCGGAACGAAATGATGGCCTACGGATGGTCCCCGCGCACCAGGAGAAAGCCGAGATTTCCCGAGCATGCGCCGAGACCGAGCTCGGCTGCGCCGTGGCTTCTCGCTGGGGAAGGCCGGGGCCGCGTGCCTCGTACCTGGTCGCGACGACGAGTTGGCGCTCGGCGTTATGAGCTATGCGCCGCTGCATGCGATGGGGAGTACGAAGTCGTACAGTGGTTCGGCGCTCGAGCGGCCTTCGAGTGCAGTCTGCTGGATAGGTTTCCCGAGAAATAGAAGGCGATTTCGAGGTGCGCTCGTCGACGGACCTTGATTTGCAGGGGTCCAGTCTGACGAGTTCCGAGAAATCAGCCGAGGATTTGCTCGGCGCTGAAGGCGCAGCACGAGCTTTCGCGAGGTCCCGCGAGAGAGACTCTCCGGGCATGACGAAATGTCGTTCGATTTCTCGGCGGTCCTCGGAGTGACACGCGGCGAAACAAGGGGGTGCGTTCAGGATCCGCGAGCAAAGCTCGGAAATTGGAGCGGTATGGGTAAGCTGCTGATTTTGCTGACGAAATGGCTTGATGTTGGCGTCCAAGTTGCCGTACATTCCCTGGACCGATGCGCGCGGAGGGGTCGCTCGCTGAGAGCTCGAGCCCCCGTTGCGAAACCTTGCTTCATGATGGAGGTCGACATGGGGAAGTGGGGGCCGAGTGGGCGGCGCGCCCTGGAAATCGCGCCTGACATGCTCTCGCAGCTCACGGTGCTAGCCGTCTGCGGGATATCGCCGCGGGTCTACCTCGGGCTGCTTCGCACGGACGCTTGTTCCGTCCGCGTCGTCAAGCTCGGGAAGCTCCGGCTCGTGCGCCGCGACGAGTTCATTGGGTGGCTCGAGTCTCTCGGAGAGTCGGCCCCGCCGACGACCAAAGAGGAGCCCTCGCCGACACCTCCCGCGGACGATCCGGACACCATCGACGACTTGATCCGCGAGCTTGGCTTCCGGCGTCCTTCGACCCCGCCGCAGCGTCGATCCTCTCGCGGAAGGTAACCAGTCCACGCACAGACCGCTCGCCAGGGATGCGACACCGTCTGCTCGGATCCGCGGCTCGCTTCGACGAGCAGGTTTCTCACGCGTGGGCTAAGGAGGACCCCAACATGGCCAGCAAGCCGACCGGGAAGGCGTACGAGAAGAGCGGCAAGTTCTACGCGCGCGTCGTCGTGGGGAACGGCGCCCGCCGCAGCGTGGCGCTGACAGCATGCAAGACCCAGGAGGCCGCCGATGCGCGGGCCGAACTCGTCGGTCACCTTGCGGCCAAACTGCGAAAAGCCGGACAGGTGGACGTCGCCCTGACGCTCCTCAAAGCGGCGGGCTCGACCGAAGGCCGGGCGCTCGAACAGCTCATCCGGCGCGTTGACGACATCGCGGCAGGAAAGCTCACGCGCGAACGCACGCGGGCCGACACCACAATCGAGGAGCTTGGGAAGCGCTGGACCAGTGGTGAGCTCGCGCGGCTCTACAAGGATCACATCCGAAAGAAGTCCACGTCGGACAAGGACGAGGGGCTGCTGAAGCTCTATGTCTACCCCCTCGTCGGGCAGGTTCGCCTCGCTGACTTCACGCTCGACGACGCAGACACCGTCATGCGCGCGATTCCAGCGGAGCGCTCCTCTGCGACGCGGCGCCATGTCGCACAGGTGCTCCACCGTCTCTTCGCCATGGCGTTGTTCCCTCTTCGTATCATTTCGACGAACCCCTTGCCGAAGGGATTCCTGCCCAAGATCGACGCTGGTCCCGCCAAGGGCTGGCTCTACCCCGACGAAGACGCCCGTCTTCTCCGCTCCGCGGCGCCCCTCGTGTGGCGTGTCTTTTACGGATTCCTGCATCGCGAGGGCCCACGCGTCAGCGAAGCCGCACGGCTCACGTGGGCCGACTTCGACCTGGACCGCGGCGCCGTGAACCTCGACAAGAACAAGACGAAGGACCCCCGCACTTGGGCGCTCTCGCCGGGCGTGACGGCAGCTCTTCGGGCCTGGCGAGAGCTCCAGAGGCGCAAAGGCGTGGACGTCGGGCCGGATGCGCTCGTGTTCACGGACGAGGGGGAGCCGCTCAGCGAGAACCACTTGGCGCCCAGGTTCCGGGAGCATCTCCAGCTCGCGGGCATCGACCGGCCGGCGCTCTTCGAGCGGAGCGACGAGCGCCGCCCGATCCGACTGCACGACGCGCGCGCGACCTTCATCACGATCTCGCTGGCGAACGGCAAGTCCGAGGCGTGGGTTCAGGACCGGACCGGCCACAAGTCGAGCATCATGGTCAACCGCTACCGCCGGGCCGCTCGCACAGCCGCCGAGCTCAATCTTGGCGACCTCGCGCCTCTTGTGGAGGTCATCCCCGAACTCTCCGACATCGTGTCAGGCGGGGAAGGGGAGCCCCAGGGGGACGCGCGACGTGGCAGCCGGACCTCCGGAGATGCCACCCAACTCGTCGCGATGGGTCGTGAAACGTCTCCAGCGGTGCCTCCGTCACGGCAGCGCAAACAGCGTGAAAAACGCAGCGGATCGCAATGCATCGCTACCGATCGCGACGTGCGCGGGGAGCCCGGCAGCCCATTTAAAATCTTCAGCCCGAAAGGGCGTCCCGGTTCGAGTCCGGGCGGGGCTACCGAGAGAGCTGGGAGTCTGGGCCGGGCGCTCAGCCGGGGGTGGCCTGTCCGTCGGCCATGTCGGCGGGCGCGGCCGCCTTTTTGCGCGGCGGGAGGTTCCTCGATTGAAGGGGCGGGACGTGCTGGTCCACGTCGTCGGCCCATAACCACATTCCGACGCGGCGCAGGTCGCGGTGACGCTGGACGAGCAGCGTCCAGAGGTGGTCGCGGGCCTTGACGGCGTCCGCGGCCGGGTCCTTGCTTTTTGTGCCCTTGGGCTTGAGGCGCTTCAGGAGATCGGTGCCGACCGTCGCCACTTCTTTGAGCATCGCGGCGGTGATCGGGGTCTTTCCCTCGAGGGCCGTGGCATTCTTGGTGAAGAGCGCGGCGAGGTCGACGCAGTCCTGGGCGTGGTCGATGCCTCCATTGCCCTCGCGGATCTTCTCGACCGCGCGCGCGGGCAGGAGGCCCGCGGCGACGAGCGCGTCGGCCGATTTGAGGAGCACGTCGCGGTGCGCGCGCGCCTTGTCCAGCAAAGCGCGGGTGGAGCCGTCGCTCGACCGATCGACCTGCGCGGCGGCGTAAATGACGGCGAGCGCGATGTCGCCGAGCTTCTGCAGGGCAGGCAGGTCGATCGTCGGCAGCTCCGCGGCAATCTGGTCGGCGTACGGCGCGATGGCGTCGAGGCCGCGTTTGACATTGTGATACGCGAGCGACGCATCGGCGCGGTAGGTGCGCACCTGGGCCGCCGGGAGCGCTGACGCGTCGGGGAGGAAGTCGTCGTAAGCCTTCTGGGAGCCCACGATTTCGAGCGAGGATCCGAGGTTGCTGGGTTGGGAGGGCATGACCGGGGAGAGTAAGAAAGCCTTGACCTGTTGGCAAGAGCGCGATGCTGGCGAACGGGAAGGGTGAAGCGGTCGACGGGCGCGAAGGTCCGGGGCGGCGGGAAGGGTGGAGCGGTTCGCGAGCCGCCGGCGCCATGTCGGCGGAAGGGTCGAGCGGTTCGGGGAGATGGCGGGTCGAGGCGCGGGAAGGGTCGAGCGGTTCGCGGGAGTCCGGCGCCGGGGCGAGGGGAGGGGTGATCGCTGGTCAGGAGCCGTGGACCCTGGCGTCCCGCCAACTGTGTGAACGTCCACGCGTCTCTCTGGACAACCGAACGTGTTCTAGCCTAGCATCCTCGACCTTTGAGGAGGCTCCCCATGGCGTTCCAGGATGATCTGGCGACTGTCCCAGAGCGCTCGCCATCCGCGCCTGCCAGTCGGTACCCACCAGCGCCGGGCAACGTTGCTCCACGTCCGCCTTGAAGCACCCGTCCCACGCCTCTCGAAGGGCCAGAGTCTCCTCGCGAGAGCGGGGCATCTTGAATTTGTCGTTGCATCGCGTCTCTGCCGCGTGTGTTTCCCGCCAGAAACGAGCGCCCTGGAGGTCCTCGCACGGCGCGCGCCAGATGGGGTCGGCGTCTTGGGGCGGCAACGGGGCGTAGTCCGGGCAATACGTCGTCAGGCAACCCGCCTCGCAAGCGTCGGCGAATTCGTCCGTGATCGACATACAATCGCCGAAACGAGCGCCTTGCTCACACATCTCGAGCGTCGAGGCGAGATCCGAGAAACAACTCTCTTCCCCCTTGTAGGAGGCCTCCCTCCGAGACGCCCCCAGCCCCACGCTGACGAGAGCGACGGCGGCGGCAGCGATGGCGATGAAGGGGCCTCGGCGTTTCATGCGGCGTCTCCCAGAGCTCGGCGAGCCTACACCATCCCGGCCGAGAAGACGAGACCTCGAAGCGACGCGCCCGCGCCCCGTCCCCGCGCGACGAGCCAACGAAAAACCTCCCCCTCCCGGGCCGATCGCGGGGCCCTTTCCTGACCAGGCGCGCGAGCAGGGCATCCCCAAGCCATAAATCGGCCCGGGAAGGGTGAGGCTGGGGGCTATGCCCAGAAGGCCCCCAGCGAGCCTGCATCCAACAAAAGGCGCATGCAGGCTCGCTGCGAGCATCCGGAGCAACTTCGCCCCTCAGATGGATATTCGCCGCACGCCGATCGTGGTGACAACGAAGCCCGAAGTTTTCTCGCGCGGCTCGCGCGTCGCCTACGCCTGCCCCACGGTCAGCGCGAGGCCCGTGGCGTCGCGCCTGGCGAGGAGATCGGCGGCGTCCCATCGTTCACTTCTTCAGCTCGAAGACTTCTCGACGCCGGAGGGGTGGCGCAGCGTCGATCTGCCGAATCGGTCCAGTCGAAGCCGCGGGCCGGCGTCCGCCGTGGCGGAAGCTCGGGCGGTGGGACGCGCGGGCGCTCGCGAGAAGAGGCCGAGCGCCCTCCGCATTTGACCCGGGGGGCTTGGGCGTATAAAGTCCTCCTTGCTCATTTCGAGCCCTGACGAGGGCGACCCGTACCAGGAAGGAACGACGGGCCGTGGAGGTGCTCCATGGCCTGGTTTTTCCTGATTCTCGCGGGTGTTCTCGAAGTCGTCTGGTCGCTCGGGCTCAAGTACACGCAGGGCTTCACGCGTCCGGTTCCGAGCCTCATCACCGGGACTGCCATCGTCGCGAGTATGGTGTTGCTCTCACGAGCCGCGCGCACGCTTCCGATCGGAACCGCGTACGCGATCTGGGTCGGCATCGGCGCGGTCGGCGCTGCCATCGGCGGGGTCGTCCTCTTCGACGAGGCGATGCCTCCGCTGCGCGTCGCCTTCGTCGTGCTCCTCGTGGCGTCGATCGTCGGCTTGAAGCTGACAGCGACCCCGTAGCGACGGCGCGAAGGCTACGGAGGGAGTTGGGCCTTCAGCCGCTCGGCTTTGCGGCCTTCGTCGGGCGGTCGGGGACTATGTGGATCTCCGCTTCGGTGAAGCCTTCGGCCTTGTAGAGCCGCTGTGCTCCTTTCCGGTCCCGAAACGAGCGGATCAGCGCGGAGGGGGCTCCACACGCAGGTGGAATCGGTTCGGGGGTCGGAAACGGCGATCCACAAAGGTGTGGAGCGGCGAGGGAGGGGGCGGGAGGGCGGTTCACGAGGCGGGCGGTTGGCCGCTTCTTTGACCTGCCTTCCCTCGAGGTGCGACGCTGTGTGGCGCCAAAGGAGCGCCGCGTGCCGACACACCCCGACGATGCGAAATTCCCGCGCCACGCCGCGACGGTCGCGCAGCCGGCGCGCGCCCCGCATCCGGCGACCGTCGCGCAACGAAGGACCACGGCGGCGGGAGGGCCCGGGACGCCGCCGCACGCCGCGACGGTCGCGCAGCCGGCGCGCGCCCCGCATCCGGCGACCGTCGCGCAAAGAAGGACCTCCACGGAGAGCCGGGCGGCGGGGTCGCCGGCCCGAGACCCCGGCAAGACCGCGCAGCGATACACGGCGTCGCCTTATTTGATGGACGGCTTCACGGATCGCACCTCCGACAACGGGGGCATCGTCCTGCACGACAAGAAGACCCTGTACGCCAGGCAGGACCTCATCGACGCGGCGAACCTGGCGCTGGCCAGCGTCAATGGCGACAGGGGCTCCTACGTCGAGCTCCTGACGACCGGCGAGGTCTACGGGGACGACGCGGATCTGCTCCGGGTCACGGTGCGCATGCGGGCCGGGCGGCACCTCCTTTCCCGGGCATCCCCCTATCACGTCGAGCTGGCGCAGTTGAACGCGCAACCGAACCAACCCTACCAGAGCCACGCCGATTGTCACCTGACCGCGCAGACCATCATGGGCTCGGACGACGCGCCCGCCGGCCTCGATAACACCGAGCAGCCGGTGATCCGGGGGCCGAACGACGACTACACGCTGCTCGAGCCGGTGAGGAACGCGAAGGTATTTCACAACCTGAACTCGGACGCGGGCGCCAACCGGGCGATGTATGCGTTTTTCCTTCACGCGATGCCGCTGTTCGCCCCGATCCTCGGCAGGCTCGCAGAGGAGGCGCGGCACGAGGCCCGACGCGCGCGATACCTCGCCTTGAAGGATCGGATCGAGCGTCTCCAAGGGGTCAAGCTCGACAAGGAGGTCATGAGCGCCTACGCGGCAGTTTACCGGGCGATCTACGATCAGCCGGTGCTCTCCTCCGTGTTCGCGCAGACGTTCGGGGTGAACCAGTACGCGATTCCTGCCATCGGCGAGGCGCTCACGCAGGTGAACGACGAAGGGGAGAAGATCGCCGCGGACAAGGGCGGCGTGACGGACCTCTGGAATTTCCACTGGGCGGGGGTGATCTTGCGAGACGGGGCGGATTACGTGACGCTCGAGAACCTGTCCACCGAATTCCTGAGCGACAAGAACGCGAAATGGTACTTCGCCATGTACGGGGCCGGCGGCCAATCGTTCCACACCGAGGCGAGCCGGGATTCACACGTGGGAGCGCACCCCTTGACCCTGCGGATCCGGACGGTCCCGGTGGCGCGCGCCGTGGGGAAGCGCAAGCCCGGCGGCAGCAGCAAGCTCCAGGCGATCCTCGAGCAAGCCAAGAAACTTTGAGCCGCCGCGCGGGCGACTCTTGGACAGCCCGTGGTGGCTCCCACGTCTGCCGCTACGCCGGCGCGTGGAACGGCCCCGTGACCTCGAATGTCACGCCGCCGCTCCCATCGCCGCGCTGCGAGCTGAAATAGAGGCGCGTCCCCGAAGGGTCGAACGCCGGCCCCGCGATCTCGCTCTTGTCGTGCCCGATGAGCTGCAGAATGGGCAAGAGCTCGCCGCTCGGCAAGATCGCCACGAGCTGCAGGTCTCCCCCGTCCTCGGCCACGAGCACGTCGCCGCAACACGAGACGGTGATGTTGTCGACGTTCGTCAGCATGGGGTCTTGCGCCAGGCTCGCGTCATAAAGCACGGCGAGCTTCTCGGTCATCGTGTCGAATGCGTACACGCGCCCTTCGCCCTTCGTCGAGAAGTACACGATTCCATCGTGGTACCAGATGCCTTCTCCGCCGTCGAAGAGCCTCGCGCTCGCGACCTGCTTTCGCGTGGGGGTCGGGCCTTCGAAGAGCGGATCCGGCACGTCCAGCCACGTGACGCTCCCGTCCTCCCCGACCTCGGCCACCTGGAGCTTGCCGCTCGAGAGGTCCGCGAAGCCGTATCGATTGAGCTTGTCGGGCACGAATCGATAAAAACAACCGTCGCTCTCGTCCTCGGTCAGGTAGACGTGGTGCTTGTCCCGGTCCACCGCGGCCGCCTCGTGCTTGAAGATGCCGAGGCCCGGGCGGACGATCGCCTCGTGTTCGCCGCGAGGATCACACTCGAAGACGCGCCCACGCGAGGCCTCCTCGCACGAGAGCCACGTGCCCCAGGGCGTCGGCCCTCCGGCGCAGTTCACGTTCGTCATGCTCAGGATCGGATAAGCATCCACGAGGTTGCCCGCCGCGTCGAAGCGGAGCGCGCCCACGCCGCCGGCGATGGGGACCTCCGAGTTCGAGACATACACAAAACCGCCGTCCTCGAGGAGGAAGGTCGCCCCGCCGTCGGGCGCGATGTGCCAGACGTAATCGGAGCTCTCCATCGGTTTTTTATGGGTCTGCGCGACGATACGCGCCGAGAAGCCAGGCGGCAGCTTGACCCCATTCGCGTCCGGATCGCCGAGCGGCCCGATCTCGGCGATACGCGACACGAGCTTGGGCCCGTCCATGGGTACACCAAACGGCGGCTCGCCGGGGCCCGTCGCCGGCGCGGGCGGAGCGCCGCCCTCCGAGGAGCAACCAGCGAGCAGGGAGGGGCTCATCATCGCGGCGAGGCCAGCGAGGCCGCCGCGCAGGACCACGCGTCGAGAGAAGAGAGGGGGGGTGTTGTTCATGGGCGGATGATAACCGGTTCTGAAGGTGACGTTCGAGCCTGAATCGCGGTGGATCGCGCTCGCTCGACTCAACGGCAGCCTTCGGCGCGCTCCCAGTCGAACCGATCCTCGCGCGTCTCGCGGCGCGTGGACAGCTCTCCGTCGATCATCAGCTCCAGATCCGTCACGTAACGAGTGCGGCGCGGGCGCAACGTGGCCGGGTCGGTCTCGGTCTCGAGCGTGACCACGCGGCTCACGCGTTCGATGTTCACGTCTTTCGGGAGGTTGGTCCCGGCGTCGCGGAGCAAGGCGCGGGTGAACGCCGCGAGCACCACGCTGGCCGCGTTGCCCGACATGGTGGAGACGAACGAGAGCCGGACGAGCTTCGGGTCGCCCGCGACCGGCCCGTGGTGCTCGAAGCGGATGCGCGTGGGGATCTCATCCTCACCGACCTGGATCGAATCGTCGCCCTCGCGGGACGCGCCGGGCGCGAGGGTGAGGCCGTTCCAGGCGCCGACCCATGTATTCCAGTAGTCCCCCACCTTGGCCTCCAGGTTCGCCTTCATCGCGGGCAAACGCAACGTCGCGGCGAGCTGGCGTGTGATCTTCGGGTCCTCGTTGAAGGGCGGCATGGCGAGCATACGATCGATCGCCGCGTCGAGGCCGCGGACGCCGAGATACTCGCCCTCCCGTGACACGGTGAGGCTGGGCATGACGGAGGTCAACGCGAGGGCAACCGCGAGCTGCTTCTGCATCTCTGGCGCCGTGATGTCCTGGCCGTTGAGCTCGAGGAACTGGAAATCGCTGAACGCGACATCCAGGTTTCCGTCGGCGCTCGGCTTCACGGAGAGCATGTAGCGGAGGCGGGCGGTGTTGCCTTTCTTTTCGCCGACCTGCTCCACGGGCACGCGGCAAGGCACCTTCCAGCCGAAGATGAAGGACTGCTCCGCCTCCGGCGACGCGGTTTCCTGCGCAGCGGCGACGGCGGGCGCATTCGCGCTCCCGGAAGAGGCGGGCGCAGGCGTGCTGCCGGTGGAACGGGTGCACGCCATGAAGGCGATTGGTGCGATCAGGCAGATGACGATCCGGGCCAAACGGTCGGCGGTGTCCGTGATGCACATGGTGCTTTCCGCGAGCGAACCACGACGGGCGCGTGATGGCAAGGCGCATCGCTCGCTGAGCCCGAACCGGCTGGAATCGAGCGCAAACGCGCAGAGAACGAACCCGGTGGACCCCGATCGTGAGCCCTTGCGCTTGCCTGCCCGGAGCGCACGTTTCGTGTAAACCGGAGGGGACGCGAGGAGGGGTGGACATGAATACGTCGATCTACATTGCCAGGATGATCGGGCCGCTGTTCCTGGTCAGCGGTCTCGCCGTGCTCGTGGGTGGCAAGAGCTACCGCGCCATGGCGCAGGAGTTTCTGGCCAGCCGGGCGCTCGTTTACGTCACGGGGTTCATGACGCTGATCATCGGGCTCGGCATCGTCAATGCCTGGAGGCCCGGCTGGCCGATCGGGCTGACGGTCCTCGGCGGGCTGTTCGTGGTCGGCGGGGCGCTCCGCATGCTCTTCCCGGAGCGCATCAAGGAGATGGGGGCGGCGATGCTCGACAAACCCGGGCTCATGATGGGAGCGGGGCTGATCCATCTCCTCATCGGGGTGGGCTTGTCGTACGCAGGTTACGTGCGCTGAGAAGTCACGAATGCGGCGCGCTCTTTTGGGCACGGCGTAGCCTCCGCTCGATGACGTCGCGGAGGACGACAGCCTGGTTGTGACGCTCGTCCTTGGCGCCGAACACGAGCGTCACCGTCCCGCGTTTCGCCAGCGCGACGAGCTCGTTCAGGTGCTCCGCGGCCGGCCCTCGACGCAGCTCCTCGCGATAACGCGCCGCGAACTCCTCCCAGCGGGCGTCGTCATGGCCGAACCAGCGCCGGAGCTCGTCGCTCGGCCCGATCTCCTTCATCCAGGCGTCGATCGTGAGCGCATCCTTGCGCACGCCCCGGGGCCACAGGCGGTCGACGAGCACCCGATGTCCGTCCGCCGCCTCGGGCGCCTCGTAGGCCCGCTTCAGGCGCACAGCCCCGATTGTCTCCCTGCCGCGATCCACATGCATGACGAGATTCTGCCTCCGGAAGGCGGGTTTGTCGACGCGCGTCGGCCCGAGCGGTCCAGCGGGAGCTGGAATTCGCCCTTCGTTTCGGGGTAGAAGGGCGCATGCCTCGCCCCTTCCGACGCCCCGCGCCGCTCGAGCTCGGAGGCGCCGAGCTCCGCGACCTCGTCTCCGCCTGCATGGATCGGCTCGCGCCCTGGCTGGATGGGCTCGCGGAAGAACCGGCCCATTCGCTCGACGGCAGTCACAAGGTCGCCCGCGCCTTCGACGAGCCCATGCCCGAGCGCGGCGTGCCCTTCCGGCGCGTGCTCGCGAGGCTCTTCGATCGCGCCATTCCGATCAGCTTGAATACGGCCTCGCCGGGCTATCTCGCGTACATCCCCGGGGGCGGCCTGCCGAGCACGGCGCTCGCGGATCTCATCGCCGACGTCACGAATCGTTACACGGGCCTGTGGATGCCCGCGCCCGGGCTCGTGCAGCTCGAGATCAGCGTGATCCGCTGGTTCTGCTCGCTCGCGGGGTATGGGCCTTCCTCGGGGGGCTGGCTTTGCTCGGGTGGGTCGATCGCGAATCTCGCCGCCGTGGTGGCGGCCCGCGAGGCGAAGCTCGGCGAGGACCCGGGCGGGGCCGTCCTTTATACCTCGGAAGGCGCACATCACTCGATCGCGAAGGCCGCGCGCGTGGCCGGTTTGCCGCGGCGCGCCACGCGTATCGTGCCCGCCTCCGGGTCGTTCCAGTTGCGGCCCGACGAGCTCGAGAAAGCCGTCGCCGAGGATCGGGCCGCGGGAAACCGGCCCTTCATGGTCGTCGCGCAGGCCGGCTCCACGCCCGTCGGCGCGGTGGACGATCTCGCCGCGCTCTCCGACGTCTGCGCCGACCTCGGGTTGTGGCTCCACGTGGACGCGGCGTACGGAGGGTTTTTCCTGCTCACGGAGCGCGGGCGCGCCGCGCTCGCCGGGATCGAGCGGGCGGACTCCATCACGCTCGACCCGCACAAGGGGCTGTTTTTACCTTATGGTACGGGCTGCCTGATCGTGAAGGACCTCTCGACCTTGCGCGCCACCTTCGCCGAGACGGCCGCGTATTTGCCGCCTTCGCAGGAGGACGAGGACCACTGGAACTTCGCCGATCTCGGCCTCGAGTTGAGCCGCCCGGCCCGCGGCCTGCGTATCTGGTTGCCGCTCTGGCTCCACGGCGCGGCGGCATTTCGCGAGGCGCTCGACGAGAAGCTCGACCTCGCGCGAAGCGCGGCGACACGCGTGAGGGCCCTGCCCGGCGTGCGTATCGTGGCCGAGCCCGAGCTCTCCTTGTTCGCGTTCCGCGTGGAGCCGCCGGACATGGGCGCCGCGGAGCTCGACGCGTTCAATCGACGCGTGCTCGCCCGCGTCAATCAGAAGAAGCGCCTGATGTTGACGGGCACGACGCTGCGTGATCCGGCGCTCGGCGAGGAGGTCTTCGTCATCCGCGTCTGCGTGCTCTGCTTCCGCACCCACGCGGACAGGATCGACATGCTGATCGAGGACCTCTCGGAGGCGATCGCAGACCCGCGGGGGTGAACGAGGCCACACGCGAGCCGTGGACTCAATGCCCCCGCCGCTTGCCCTCGCCGGAGGCCCGCAATGGCGCCGGCGCGACGGGGCACGCCTCCGAGCGGCTGCCCTCCTCGAGCAGCGGCAGCGTGACGTGCAGCGTCGAGCCCCGCCCCGCTCCGCTCTCGAGCCCGATCCGCCCCCCGTGGCGCTCGACGATCTCGCGGCTGATATAAAGCCCGAGCCCGAGCCCGGGGAACGACGTCGCCGGCGCATTGCTGGCGCGAAAGTACCGCTCGAAGGCGCGCGCCTGCTCCGCCTCGGGGATGCCGATCCCCTCGTCGCGGATCGACAGCACGGCTTCGCGCGCGCCCGCCTCGATGGACACACGCACGGCGCCCCCTGCAGGGCTGAACTTGATCGCATTGGTGAGCAGGTTCGTCACGACCTGCTCGAGGCGTGAGGCGTCTCCCGCGATCATGAAGCTCTGGCGGGGCAGGTCGGCGTCGATCCTGTGGCCCGATCCGAGGTGCGACATGGCCGCGATGGAGCGCCGTACGATCTCCGTGAGCGAGGTCGGCTGCAGGTGGATCGAGAGGCGCCCCGATTGCACGGCCGCGGCGTCGAGCAGCTCGTCCATCAAGGCCTGCAGCCGCTGCAGGGCCGCGATGGCCCGGTCGATGTGTGAGGCGTCGGCGCTCTTGGTCGCGCGCAGGTGGCGCTGGACGAGCTCGAGCCGGGCGAGGAGCGGGGTCAGCGGCGTGCGGAGCTCGTGCGACGCCAGGGAGATGAACTCGTCCCGCTGGTGAATGCTCGCCCGCAGGGAATCTTCGACGCGCCTCTGGAGCTCGACCGCGCGCGCGAGGTCCCTCGCGTGGACGTGCCTCGCGTGCGCGACGAGGCCCAGAATGGCGACGGCCCAGAGGAGCAGCGTGATACCAAAGGCCATCGACAGGACGCGCCTGCTCTCCGCGAAGAGCACGCGCCGGTCGCTCGCGATATGGACCTTCCAGCCGCTCTGCTCCACGAGGGTGGTCGAGACGATACGCTCGGGCGGCCCCACCGCGGCGTGGAATGCCTCGAGATCCGCGAGCGAAAGATCGAGGATCGAGCGCGGCGCGCGCCCCCGCTCCCGGGCCCAGGCGAGGAGGCGGAGCTCGTCGGGATGCGCGACGATCCGGCCCTCGGCCGACGTGACGTAGAGCGCCTCGCCCGGCGTGGTGTTGACCCGCGCGAGGATCTCGCGGAGCTGGGGGAGGATGAGGTCGACGCTCACCACGCCGACCGTCCTGCCGCGCTCGTCCTCGAGGCTGCGGAGCGTGCTCAGGTAAATATGGTCGATGTCGAAGTAGGGCTCGGTGAACGCGGGTCGCGCGCCCGCCGACTTCCCGAACTCGAACCAGGAGCGGCTCGGGTAGTCGTATTCTCTCGTCGACCACTCGAACGTGAGCACGACCTCGCCCGACGCGTCCCTGTGCACGTACGGGCCGTAGTATCGCTTCGTCTTGTCGAACGCGTACGGATCGAACCAGACGCCGATGCCATAGACGAATTGCGGCGGGGTCGACAGGAGCATGCGACGGAGGAGGCCCTCGAGCTCGTCCCTCCTGCGCATGGGCTCGACGAGCGCCGCGGTCGAGTTGGCGACCTGGTGCGAGCGCAGGAGCTGCGCGTCCAGGTACGAGGCGAGCTCGACGGCTCGCTCACGTTGCTTCCGGAGCGCCTCGCGCTCGAGGCTCGTGGCGAGCGCGCGCGACGAATACACCAGCACCCCGGTGAGGAGAGTGGTCAGAATCGCGATGACCGCGGCGACCGGGAGATGTCGTCTCATCGGAGAATGGCTGGAATGTGATCGGTGGCGCCGCCCGTGGATGTGCGAGGGGCGGGCCACGGCTCGTGCGATGGGTTTGCGCACCGAAGAGACGGGCGCGCCCTACAGCGGACGAAGAGGCGCTCGCCGAAAAGTTGGCCCACCACGCTCATCTCTGGCGGCGTGTACGCGCAGGTGGATCCGCGCACGCTCCCGCCCGAAGTCTTGATCGTCCTGCTCGCGGCGGCGGCGCTGCTCGCGCTGGTGCAGACCGCGCGTATCGCCTGGCAGGGCTTCTGGCGGCGGCGCGCGCTCACGATTCGCCGCGAGCGAGGCGCGGCGGGCGAGCAACGCGCCGAGGGCCTGCTCCGCGAGCTGGGGTTCACCATCCTGGGCCGGCAGGTGGCCGTGTCGTACGGCGTGCGGGTCGACGGGGATCCCGTGGCGATCGACCTGCGCGCCGATTACCTCGTGGGCCACGGCGACAAACGTTACGTGGCCGAGGTGAAGACGGGCCGCGCGGCGCCGCGGATCGACACGCCCGGCACGCGCCGCCAGCTCCTCGAATACCGCATCGCCTTCGACGTCGACGGTGTGCTCCTGGTCGACGCCGAGGCCGACCGGGTGCACGCCGTGGAGTTCCCGCTCGGCACGAGTGATTCCCCGCGCCCCTCGCGCCTGGCTTGGCTGCTCGCGGGTGTGGTGATCGGCGCCGTCGCCGCGGTGATCGTGCGATTCGGGCTCTGATCGGCGGTGCTCATTCGAGCATCGTCGGCAATCGGCTCAAGCCGGCTTCACGAACACCGTCGCCAGGAGCTCGCCCCCCGGGGCGGGCCTGTACATCACCCCGGTGACGCGATACTTGGCCTCCTGCCCGCCCTGCTCGAGGAGCAACATCTCCCCTTCGCGTGGGATCGTGGGCCCGCGGAAGGTCTGGATCAGCTCCCAGGACTCATGGCAGATGCGGTGCAACGACGAGGGCGACATGGTGTGCGCCCGAGGCTACCACGCCCGCCCGATGGAGAGAATCCCTCCCGGCGACGCTCTGTCGAGGTCGAGGGTCATCGGGTCCTGCTTCGTTCGTCGAGCTGGATCGAAACCCTAGCAAACTCTGCCCTCTCGACCCATCCGCGCTCGCATTTCCGCGCCGGGCTCATCGCGGCCCGCTCGGCGCCCGGCCTTCGTTGCACGCTCCGGAATCGTCAATTCGCCGTTCACCACCGGGGCGGCCCGACCGAGCGCCGGGTCCTCACGAGCAGCCAGGAGCTGCGGCAGACCCTGGAGCGCGATTTCTTGCTCGCCGTGCCGGACGCGCCCGAGCTCGACGCGGCCTTCGACCGCCTGACGTGACGAGCGCGCCCGTCCCGCGAGCGCCCTCAAAATGCCCGACTCCGAGGCCGCCGCGCCATCACCTGGCGCGCGCTGCGTGACCGGTAATGGCAACGACAGGCACCACGATTGCCCCTGCGCGTGGCCTCGCGGGCGACCTCGGGCGCGAGCTTTGTCGGGCCCGGCTCGGCGGGGAGGTCGACGATGAACGTCGCGCCCTCCGCGGGGGCGCTCTCGACGCGGACCGAGCCGCCGTGCGCCTTCGCCACGGCGCGGACGATGTAAAGGCCGAGGCCGAGGCCGCCGAATTGCGTGGACGGGACGGCTCGCTCGAATCGGTCGAAGATCCGCGCCTGGTCCTCCCTGGCGATCCCCATTCCGCGATCCTTCACGACGAGCCGGGCTCCGCCCTCCGTCGTCGATACGTCGATGGCCACGGGCTGGCCCTCCCCGAACGTGAGCGCATTGCGGACGAGGTGCAGGACGAGCTGCTCGAGGAGCGCGCGATCCCATGAGCCACGAGGCTCCCCGGAGACGCGGATCGTGATGAGGGAGCGTGCGTCCGGGCGCTGCGCGATGCGGTCGACGATGCGGCTGACGAGCGGGCCGAGGGCGACCTCCTCGCACGTGAGCGGCAGCTCGCTCGCGCCGATTTGCGTGGCCTGGAGGAGCTCGTCGCAGACGAGCGACAGCCGCCCGAGCTGACGGTCGAAGGTCTCCACCATGCCAGGGATCCGAGCGGGCGCCTCCTCGGGGTGCTGCGCGAGCAGCCGCCGCATGTGCTGCGCGTGGAGCCGGAGCGCCGTGACCGGGGTCAAGAGCTCGTGCGAGGCGAGCGTGATGAACTCGTCGCATTGCGCTCGCGCGTCGAAACGCTCGTGTCGCCCCTCGACGGGAGGACACGATCGGGCAGCGAGGACCTTTTCGGGATTCCGGGCACACATGGTTGGACTCCTCGTCGGTTTTCCCGAGAGCAGCTCCCGTGCCAGACCCCACAACTGTCGTTGTTTCGGCCAAATGCAGCCGAATCGGCGCGCATGAGGGGCCACGCGGCGCCCACGGGACGGGCCGGGCGGCTCGCCTGGCCGGTCCATCCCGTTGCCGGGTCACGCAAGGGCGGCGAGCTCGTCCATGGCCGCCTCCGGGAGAGCGTGGTCCTTCGGCGGCGATTGCGTGAACACGCAATCGGTTGCGCGCGAGAGCTCCACCCGGCGCTGGACGTCCGCCCGCGGCCTCGGCCGAGCCACGTGCGCGGGTATCCCGAGGAAACGTGTCGCTTTGCGCAGGCGGCCTCGACCCACGCCACGACCGGGCATGACGCCTGCACGACGCGTGAGCGTCATGGGAGAGCCACGGCTCGGGTTGGATTGCGAAAGCACAGAGAGCGTTCAGGACGACCGCTTCGTGGTCCACCGCCGGCTGGGCTCGGGTGGATTCGGCGTCGTCTACGAGGCGCTCGATCTCCGTTATGGATCGCCCGTGGCCCTCAAGGTCCTGTACCAGGACAACCCCGACGCGCTCTACCGGTTCAAGAACGAATTCCGCGTCCTCGCCGACATCACCCACGCGAACCTCGTGATGCTCCACGAGCTCCTTTACGATCGGGATCGCTGGCTGCTCTCGATGGAGCTCGTGGAAGGCGGCGTCCATTTCCTCGATTCCTTCCGGCGAGACGACGGGAGCGCGCCCTCGTCGGGCGAGGGCCTCCTGCGCGTGATGTTCCTGGAGCTCGTCCATGGGGTCCGCGCGTTGCACGCGGCCAACGTCCTCCACGCCGATCTCAAGCCCTCGAACGTGCTCGTGACCCCGGGAGGGCGGGTGGTCCTGCTCGATTTCGGGCTGGCGAAGGAGCTCTTGCCGCGCCGGCCCTGCGAGCTGCCCTGGGACGAGGCCTGCACCACGGGCACGCCCGCTTATATCGCGCCCGAGCAGATCCTCGGCGAGACGACGTCCGAGGCCAGCGATTGGTACAGCGTCGGCACGATGCTCTACGAGGGGCTGACCGGGCAGCTCCCCTTCCAGGGCAACACGGAGAAGGTGCTCCGCGACAAACTCTACGCCGCGCCGACGTCCCCCTTGTTGCTCGCGGACGACGTGCCCGAGGATCTCGCGCTCCTTTGCATGGGCCTGCTCCGCCGCGATCGCCGCGCGCGGCCCGCGGGCGAGGAGATCGAGCGGTGTTTACGCGGGGAAGGCCCGCCTCGGGTGACGGCGATCCCCGAGCGGCGACACGAGGCGGGGCCCGGGTGCGCGCTGCTCGGGCGAGCGCGCGAGATGAGCGCGCTGCATTCGGCGTTCGAGGCGAGCCGCGAGGGGCGCGCCGTGCTCGCCCGCGTCGCCGGCGGCTCCGGGATGGGCAAGAGCGCGCTCGCGTCGGCGTTCGCCGAGTCCCTTCATCGGCGCGAATCGGTCATCGTCCTGATGGGCGCTTGCCACGACCGAGAATCGGTGCCGTACAAGGCGCTCGACAGCGTGGTGGACGCCCTCGCCCGCTACCTGAAGCGGCTCCCGCCGGCCGAGGTCGCGGCGCTGCTCCCGAAGGACGTTCACGAGCTCACGCGGCTCTTTCCGGTGCTCCAGATCGTCGCCGGGACCGGGCCTTCGACGCCGCGGGGGCACGATCCGCAGCTCGAGCGCAGGCGCGCCTTCCACGTCTTGAAGCAGCTCCTCGGCAACCTCGCCCGGGCGCGCCCGGTCGTCATCTGCATCGACGATCTGCATTGGGGCGACGTCGACAGCGCGCACCTGCTCGCCGAGCTGCTCTCGCCTCCCGAGGCGCCGCCGCTCCTCGTCGTCGCCTGTTATCGCAGCGACGACGCGGAGCGGAGCGCGTGCCTGCGGGAGCTCGGGCGGCTGCTCTCGGCGGGGGTCGAGATCCGCGCCGTGCCGGTCTCGCCCTTGCCGCCCGAGCAGGCGCGGAGCCTCGCGACCGAGCGGCTCGCGCCCGTCGTCGACGTGGAGCTCGCGGCGACGATCGCCCGGGAATCCGAGGGCAATCCATTCGCGATCGAGGAGCTCTGCCGGTACGTCGCGGCGGGCGTCTCCGGCGATCCAGGCAGGCGCGCGCTCGCGAGCGGCGGGCTGACCCTGCGCTCCGCCCTTCGGGCGAGGCTCGACGCGGCGCCGCCGTCGTCGCGCCGCCTGCTCGAGGTCGTGGCGGTCGCGGGGCGCCCGCTCGAGCAGGAGGTCGCATTCGAGGCGGCCGAGCTCGGGGACGGCGCGCTCCTCTTTTTGACGCCGCTCCGCTCCGCCAAGCTGCTCCGGGTCGCGAGCGTACGCGAGCGACTCGCCTGTGAGGTCGTGCATGCTCGGATTCGCGACGCCGTGCTCTCCGGGCTCGGCCCGGAGGCGCTCGCGGCGCGCCACCACCGGCTGGCGACGGCCCTCGAGGCCTCGGACCAGCCAGAACCGGAAGAGCTCGCAATGCATTACCATGGCGCTGGAGAGCGACGACGGGCCGCCGCGTACGCGGCGCTGGCTGGGGACAGGGCGAACGACGCGCTCGCCTTCGATCGCGCGGCCGATCTTTATGCGCTCGCCCTCGAATGGGGGGCCGACGGTCCCTTCGAGACGCCGGAGGAGCGCCACGATCTCCTGGTCCGGCGCGCGCACGCGCTGGCGAACGCCGGGCGCTGCCGCGAAGCCGCGGAGCTCTACCTCGTCGGCGCGGAGGAGGCGCCCCGCGCCGAGGCGCTCGATCTGCGCCGACGCGCCATTCAGCAGCTCTTCGTGGGTGGCCACCTGGACGAGGGCAATCGCGTCCTCGCCCCCTTCCTCTCCGAGGTCGGCCTGCCTTATCGCGTCACGACCGCCCGCGCGGTGCTCGAGGCCCTGGCCCAGCTCGCGAGCCTGCGCGTGCGAGGGTACCATTTCGAGGCTCGCTCCACGCCCGAGATACCCCCCGAGGTCCTCACGCGCGTCGATGTTTGCTGGGCCGTGAGCCTGGCGCTGACGGACGTCGACCCGGTCCGCTCGTTCGGCTTTCAGATTCGCGGGCTCCGCATGGCCATCGAGGCCGGCGAGCCCCGCCGGATCGCGCTGGGGCTCAGCGCGTTCGCCCAGCTCACGTTGCTGCGGGGGACAAAAGGCGCGGTCGACGAAGGGATGCGGCTGCTCGCGCAGGCCGAGAGGATCGCAGCGGAGCGCGGGAACGAGGAGCTGCGCGCGTCGGTCGGCGTGTTCAAGGCCGCCATGCTCCTCATCGAGGGGCGGTGGAGCGAGGCGCTCGCCCGCTACGACGAGATTGGCCGCTACCTGCGGGAGCGCGGCGTGAGCCCGGTGATGGATCCGAACCTCGCGGAGGTCATCTCGGTGGTCGCGCTCGACGCGATGGGCCGCCTCCCGGAGCTCGCGGAGCGGACGGCGGCGTGGCACCGCAAGGCGGCCTCCGTCGGCAATCTCTTCGCGGCGATCGTCGCCTCGATCGCGTCGGCGCACACGCTCATCGCAGCGGACGACCCGGAGGGCGCGCGCAGGCGCGTCCGGGAGGGTATCTCCAGGTGGACCCATGGCATGCACGTGCAGCACGTGTATGCGCTTCGTGTGGAGATATATGCGGACCTCTATGCCGGCCGCGCCGACGTGGCGCGCGCGCGGCTCGAGGGGCTGTGGCGCGCCATCGTGAAGTCGCAGCTCCTCCGCCCCCAGCCGTCGCGTATCGACGTGCTGACCCTGCGCGGGCGCACGGCGATCGCGTGCGCGGCGGCCGGAGATCGCCGGCGGCCGCGGCTCTTGCGGGAGGCGACGCGTATCGCGGAGCGGCTCGAGCGGGAGCTCCGCAGGGATGCCCGGCCCACCGCGGCGCTGCTCCGCGCTGCCGTCGCGCTTCTCCGCGGCCGGAGGGACCTCGCGCTCGCGCACCTCGACACCGCGGTCCGCGGCTTCGACGCCGCCGAGATGAGCCTCTCGGCCGCTTGCGCGCGTCATCGCATGGGAGAGCTGCTCGGCGGCGAGGCGGGCGCCGTGCTGGTCGCCGAGGCCCACGAGGTCATGCGGAAGCAGGGGATCCAGCGGCCCGAGCGGTGGCTCGTGATCTTCGCTCCGGGCTTCGGCGTGGAAGAGGCGTACGCGAGAGCTGCGTGAAGGGGGGCGGGACAGATGGGTTCGACAATGGAAATGCGGCGGTGTGGTTTGGCTGCGCAATGGGCGGCCGTCACCCTCGGCGCGCTCGCCGTGGCTCTGACCGGCTGCGGCGTGGACGAGCTCCACGGCGAGGCCGACGCGGCGTCGCGGGCCCCCTCGAGGTTGCCCTACGCCCCGCAGCCGGGCTGGAGCTCGGCTGACGCCGAGGCCCATTCGCTGGGCGCTGCGCTCGCCGACATCAACGGCGACGGCTTCAAGGATCTCATCGTGGCGAACGGGAACGACCTGGCCGAAAACCCGGTCACGGTCTTCTACAACGACGGGCGAGGTCGTTTCCCGACGACGCCGAGCTGGTCCTCGAATGACGAGGACCATCACACCGGCGTGGCCGTCGGTGACATCGACCTCGACGGCTGGGTCGACGTGGCGATCACGGTGGCGCCCGCGCCCGAGAACACGGCCGCCGAAGGGTACGCGAAGGTGTACTTCAATCGCGGCGGCGCCCTCGAGCCTTCGCCGAGTTATCGCACGGAGGATCGTTACAGGAGCACGGGAGGCGCGCTCGGCGATTACGACGGCGACGGGGATCTCGACCTCGCCGTCGCCGTCGTCTTCGAGGAGGGCCGCGCGCCGGGGCGGGTGCGGATTTACGGAAATGAGGGCGGGCGCCTCTCGCCGAGCCCCACCTGGCAATCCGACACGCCGATGACCAGCTTCAACATGAAGTTCGCGGACATCGACGGGGACGGCCTGCTCGACATGGCCGTGGCGGCGCCGTCCTTGCCGATCTACCGCGCTCGCCTCGACCCGAATGGTTCCGTGACGCTCCCGGCCGCGCCGTACTGGACGGCGCGCGCCGAGGATGGCTTGCCGTTCTTCGTCGACGTGGGGATCGTCGGGGGATCGCCCCGCCTCGTCACCTCGTACAACGATTTCTGGGATCCTCCGTCCGAGCCCCCGCCCGGGGGCTGGCCCGAGACGGAGAATACGCCCTGCGCGCCGGGCCTCGGCAGCCTCTCGCGCTTGATGGTGTATGCGCCCTTCGTGGACGAGGCGCCGATCTGGAGCGCGGAGAGCGTCGGCTGGGGATCCGGCGTATTGCTCGCGGACGTGAGCGGCGACGATGTGCTCGATCTGCTCGCGACCCGCTGGGGCCCCGCCGTCCTCGGTATGGGCGCGCCTCTCGAGATCTACCTGGGTGGCGCCGGGGTGTTCGGCGCGAAACCCGCGTGGGTGTCGCGTACGTGCACGGTCGGCGAGACGATCCTGGTCGCCGACCTCTCCCGGGACAGCCTGGAGGAGGCCTCGATCTCCCTGTCGATCGAGCGACCTCGGGCGGTGGTCACCCTCTTGCATCAGGTCACCGAAGGTATCGTCGAGGTGCGTCGCAATGGCGTCGCGCTCGGGCGCGGGGAGTATGTCGTGGTGCCGGGTGGCAACTGGGTTTCGTTCGGGCAGCGCTTGTTGCCCGGCGACCAGGTGACCGTCCGTTACCTCGTCTCCAGCCAGCCGGACATCGTCCTCACCAGCACCTTCGCGCCAAACCACGTATTTTACCGCCGCTCGTCCCGTTGACGCAGGTACGTCTTCGGAGGGAGCACGGGAGGTCAGGATGTTATTCGATTTCGTCGCCGAACTCCGGAAGAACCCCAAGCTCCAGGCCGATTTCCTCGCGGACCCGGAGGGCGTGATGTGCCGGGAGGGGCTGACCGACGAGGAGAAGGAGATCGTGCGGTCCCGCGACGAGCGGCGCATCATGGATGCGGTCGTCCGGCAGCTCGGGATCGCCCTGAAGGAGCCGCAGCTCAAGTGGTTCCCCCCCGAGCCCCGTATCACGTCCATCTCGCCGAACAGCGGGCGCAGAGGCAAAGAGGTGGTCGTGACCATCCAGGGCGTCTTCTTCTCGGAGGGCTCCCGCGCCGAGCTCCGGAGCGGCGACGTCCGTATCGTCGGTGCCGTGCAGAGCGTCGAGACCGAGCCGAACGCGCGCATCACCGCACGATTCTCGCTCGGCGCGGACATCCCCGTCGGCCCGTACGACGTGCTCGTCTACGGCCCGGCGCAAGCGGCGGCGGACGAGGCCGCGACGCTCCCGGGGGGCTTCACGGTCCGCAAGTGACGTGTTTGGCCGGGAACTAGGGGAGGTCCGGGTGTTATTCGATTTCATCGCCGAGCTCCGGAGGAACCGCGGTCTCCGGGAGGAGTTTCTCGCGGATCCGGAGGGAGTCATGAGCCGAGAAGGCCTCACCGAGGAGGAGAAGGAGACGATCCGGGCCCGCGACTTCCAGCGCCTCACCGATGCGGTCGCGCGGGAGCTCGGGTCCGTCGCCGCAGTGGACCTTCGGTCATGGGTACCCTGGTTCCCGCCCCGACCACGTATCACGTCCATCTCGCCGAGGAGCGGGCGCGCGGGCGAGGAGGTGCTCGTGACCATTTACGGAGTATTCTTCCCGGTCGACGCCCGCGCCGAGCTCCGGCGCGGGGACGTGCGCGTCGTCGGGGCGGTGGAGAGCGTCGCGATCGGCCGTCAGGCACGTATCACCGCGCGATTCACGCTCGGCGAGCAGACCCCCCTCGGGCTCTACGACGTGGTCGTCCACGACGGGGAGGACGCGTCGGAGGCGCGAGCGGGGACGCTCGCCGGTGCCTTCACGGTCCACGAATGACGCGAGCGCTCCCGGGTGAAAGACGGAGGCCAAGGTGCTCGTCGCTCTCGACCCATCCCTCGCGCTCGTCGCGCCGCTCTTGCCTTCCGCGCTCGTTTGTCCGGGCGCGCTCCGCGCGCTCATGGCGACCGCGTCCGAGCTGCCTCCGGTGGCCTCCGGCGCTGCCCTCGAATGTCGCCTGGGTTCGAGCGAGCGCGTCGATCTCGTGATGGCCGTGAGCGGCCATGCGGGAGGGCACCGCGCCCTCCTGCGTCGGCGCGGCGAGCTCGTGTCGCCGGTGTGGCGACGCGTCCTCGATTTTTGCGCGGAATGGGCGCGGCCGGGATCACTCCTCGGCGTCGAGGTGCCCGCCGTCTGGCTCGAATTCGACGTCGTGGGGGAGCGGCACGCCCCGCCGCCGCTCGTGTTCCCCTGCGTGGATCGGCACATGTTCGGCGCGCGCCCGCCGGGCGAGACCGACGAGGCCCACCGGGCGGCGTGCGCGCAGGTGATCACCCGCGCCCTCCCGCTCCTGCTCGGGAGCGAGCTCGACCCTGCCGTCGACGCCGCGCTCGCTCGTTGCGTCGCGCTCTTGCCGCAGAGGGCCCACGTGAGTTACCTGGGACCGCTCGCGCCGCGCGGGCGAGAAGCGATTCGATTGGGGGCGGCCCTGCCGAGCGGCGCCATCTCGGGTTATCTCGATCGAATTGGCTGGCCCGGCCCCACGCGGCAGGCCGAGGAGGCCGCCTCGATGCTGGCGCCGTATGCGAGCCGGATCAGCGTTCAGCTCGATGTCGGCGCCGACGTCTTGCCCATCCTCGGCCTGGAGATCGAATGCACTCCGGGTGATCGAAGCTTCGCGCCGCTCCTCGACGCGCTCTCCGCGCGGGGCCTCTGCACGCCGGCCAAGCGCGAAGCGCTCCCGCTCTGGCCGAGAGAAGCCCAAGTTGCCTTGCCAAACCACCGCTGGCCCAGCCGGATCAATGGCTGGCTCTCCCTCAAGCTCGTCGTGCGGCCCGACGAGCCTCCCGAGGCCAAGGTGTACCTCGGGTTCGCCCCCAGCTTGCCGCTCTTCGGCTGAAGGTGCGTCAATCGTCGCTCGAATCGTCGCTCGCGCCCGCGTCGATCGCGTACACCCCGGAGGACGGCCCCGCGGGGCCGTAACCGAGCTTCTTGATGCCGAGCACCTTCATGCGGTGCACCAGCGTCCGGAGCGGCATCTCGAGCTTGCGCGCCGCCTCCGTCTGGTTCCATTGCGCCTCCCGCAGCGCCTCCACGATGAGATGCGCCTCGTATTGCTGCAGGCGCGCCCGGATGCTGCCGGCGTCGCTCGACGCGGCCCCGCTCGGCGGACCCACATCCGCCTCGGCGGCGCGCTCCGCCGGTGCCGCGCTCCTCGACGCCGCGCGGACGCGCTCGGGCAGGTCCTGCACCGAGATCCATTCCCCCTCGGCGATGACCACGGCGCGCTCGATCGCGTTCCTGAGCTCCCGCACGTTGCCCGCCCACGAATAACTCTGCATGAGCGCGAGCGCCGCGGGCTCGATTCCCCGGATATGGCGCTCGTTCGCGCGGTTCGCCTGATCCAGGAAATGCATGGCCAGCGGCTCGATCTCCTCCACGCGCTCCCGCAGCGGCGGCAGGGTGAGCGTCATCGTGTTGAGGCGGTAGACCAGATCCAGGCGGAACGTGCCCGCCTCGCACATCGCCTCCAGATCGCGGTGCGTGGCCGCGATGAGCCGCACGTCGACCTCGATGGCCTTGTTCGAGCCGACACGCGTCACCCGTTTCTCCTCGAGCACGCGCAGGAGCGCGGCCTGCGCCGGGAAGGGCAGCTCGCCGATCTCGTCGAGGAACACCGTCCCGCCGTCCGCGGCCTCGAAGATGCCTTTTTGCTGCTGGCTGGCCCCGGTGAACGCGCCGCGCTCGTGCCCGAAGAGCGTGCTCTCGACGAGCTGCGGCGGGACGGCGCCGCAATTGAGACAAACCATCGGCCGACCCCGCCTCGGGCCCTGCTCGTGCAGCGCCCGGGCCAGGACCTCCTTGCCCGTCCCCGTCTCGCCCTGGATCAGAATGGGGATCGACGAACGCGCGAGCCGCGCGACCGAGGCGTGAATCTTCTTCATCGCGGGGCTCACCACCACCTCCCGCTCGTTCATGGGTTTTTCCTCGGAAGCGCCGCCCCAGGTCCAGGGCCCGCACGGCGCCGCCTGCACCGGTCTTCCGGGCAATGCGCCCTGCGCCGCGGCCCAGCACCCCTCGAGCAGCTTCTCGGCGGACGTCGCCGTCTCCGGCGAAGCGGCCACGCCCGCGAACAGCGGCACGTCCCCCGGGCGCGGCGTCGTGATCGCGCGGGCGACCTCGAGCGCGGTCGCGAGCGTGGCCTCCGGCAGGAGAATGGCGACCGCGTCCAGGCTATAAAGCGCCATCTTGTCGACCGGGCGCAACGTGTCCCGCACCCGCGGCGCCCAGCGGCTCACGTGGACGCGCTCGCCGCGCCCGGCGCGCACGAGCAGGACCGCCGCGCTGCGCCCGAAGAACCGCGCGCGGACCACTTCCTCCTCGAGCGCGACCCGAAAACGCTCGTGGCTCACCAGGCCGGAGAGGACCCCCGCCTCGGGCGCGCGCTCGCAGACGTTCACGATCACCCGCCCGAGCACCACCTCGTCGCCGACCCGCGCCTCTCCCTGCGTCACGCGTTCGCCCCGCACCCACGTGCCATTGAGCGAGCCGAGATCCTCCACGCGCACGACCCCGTCCTCGATACGCGTGAAGCGGGCGTGCTCGCGCGACAGGCTATCGTCGTCGAATTGCACGTCGGCCGGGTGCGCGCGCCCGATGACCAGCGAGCCGCCGAGCGGGAGCTCGACGAGCTCCGTGCCGTCTCGGTGGTAGGCGAGCAGCGCAATCGGCAAACCCCCGCGCCGGGCCTGCCGGAGCGCGTCCACGGCGCTCGACGGCAGGGGCACGGTCTGGACGATTTCCGATTTACGTGCCGACATCGTCTCCTCCCCCCCGGAGGTCACCATGTCATGGCGCCGGAGGCCGGGCCACGCCACGCGCCGGGGAGGGGGATCGTCGAAAAGCGCCCCGCGCTCGTCTGCTCTTCATCTTCTGGATACGGACGTACGAGCTGTCCCATCGATGGGGAGTGCCCCTTTGCGAGGCCGAGCCGAGCTCGGCCGGTTCGTTCAAGTGGCGCGCGCGAGCCGCCTGGCTTTCCTGGCGGCGCGCTCCGCGAAGCGCGAGGCAGAGACGACGGCGCGCCTGTGGACGCCGCGGTAGACGACCTCCTCTTCGTCGAAGGCCTCGACCTCGAATTGCATCGTCTCGCCGGACGCCGAGACGAGGCGGGCCATCATGACGAGCGGGCAACCCACGGGCGTGGGGGCGAGGAGCGCCGCGGACTCGTGCGCGGTGCCCACGGTCATCTCGCCCTCCTCGAGCTCACCTTCGATGACCTTCATCGCGGCGAGCTCCACGAGCCCCAGGAGGACCGGCGTCGCGAGCACGGCCACGCCATGGCCCCATCGCGCGGCGCTGTCATCGTCCCTCACGACGTGACGCAGCTCGGCCGATGCCCCCAGCGGAATCGATTTCATTCATCCTCTCCTCCCGCGATCCGCGTCCCGGACCGCGCGCCCGCGCCGCGCGTGAGCAACGTCGATGCCAGCCGTCACATCGCCGAATCAGGGTCGTTCGGGCCGGGATGTCGGGGGTACCTGCGGCGGCGCGTCGCCCGCGGAGGGCGAGCCGTTGCGTGATCACGCAAGCGCGCGACGTGGCGAGCGACCGGAGCCGAGCGGAGCCGGCCTCACCGGCTCGCGGCGACCCGCCGGCTCCGCGTGGTGGTCTTCTTCGAGCGCTGCGGCGCCGCGGTGGCGGCGGGGCTCTCGAGGGCGGCGCGGATGGTCGTGGTCAGCACGGCGAGGCCCGCGCTCTTCGGGATGGTCGTCACCTGCAGGGCCTTGGCGAGCGTCGTGAGCATGTCCGGCGCGAGGTCGGAGTAGAGGATCACGCGGTTATGCCCGAAGCCGAAGGCATCGCGGATCATACGCACGAGCAGACCGGCGTCGATCTTCGGCATGTTGACGTCGATGACGACGAGCTCGCAGCCCGAGGCTCGCACCGCTCGGAGTGTCCCGAGGGGCCCTCGATGGAACGAGACGTCGAGCCCTGCGGCCCGGAGCCGACCGACCGCCTCCTTCCCGAAGACCGGATCGTCGTCGACCAGAAGAATACGCGACTTGTCCCCCATTGCTCCAGATCACACCACCACCCCTCGCCTGTCAATAAGGGCCCGATGCTACTTTGGTGGCATCGTTATGTCCGCGCTGGGTGCTCCTGCATATAAGCGAGCACCTGCTCCCGGCTCGGGATCCCGGCCACGCCGACCGCCTCCACGCCGAACGAGGCGGTGACGTTGGCGAAGCGCGCCGCCTCCACCGGATCGCGGGTCTCCTGAAAACGAATCATGAATGCTGTCGCGAAGATGTCTCCGGCGCCGGTGGGATCGACCTCCCTCGCCGGGCGGGGTGGGATACGCGTCACGCGGGTCGTGCCGTCGCCCTCCCGTCGGTACAGCGTGCTCCCGTCGCGGTATTCGGTGAGGACCAGGAGGGGCACGCGCTCCACCATCGCCGTGAGGCGCTGGAGATCCGAGTTGATGTCCTCCAGCGAGAGCACGACCGCGTCCACGTGAGGAAGGACCTCGTCTGCGCTCTCCCAGGGTTTGCCATGAACACGTCCGTTCTCGTCGAAGTGACGCATCCACCCCTGGGGTGTGGCCACGACCAGCGTCTCCTCGTCGAAGACGGACGCCACGTCGGGGCTTATCTCGTCGGCGATCGGCCCGAGCAGCGCCGCCCGCGGGTGGTGCAACGAGGCATCGATATCGGCGGCGGTGATCGGGCGCGCCCGCGTGGAGCAATACTGGATACGACCCTCCTCGGTATAAACGTTCGTGAACGTGGTGGTGGCCTCGGAAGGCAGGACGTAAAGCTCCACCTCGGCCGGCAGCTCGGCGAAATCGATATCGGGCGCGGCGCAGGTGAGGATCGTGGGGCGCCGCCCGAGCGCCGCCGCCGTGACCGCGGCGAAGCTGACCGTGCCTCCGAGGCGGTAGCCGCCCGTCGGATCCGTGCTTAACAGATCACGAGCGACGTGCCCGATGAGCAAGACGTCCGGCGCGGCCATTTTCTCGACCCTCCCTCCGCGAGCATGCCATGAACCACGGCGGCCGGGGAGGGGGCCGGTGTTCGGGGAGCGTTGACAAGGCCTTCGTGGTCGGCGATACGATGACGCCTGTGGCGAGCATGCAGGACCTGTCTTTCACGCTGACGAGCATTGACGAGGGGCGATCCCTCCGGCTGCCGAACCTTCGGGCAATCGTCACGCTGCCGGATCGGCAGACCCTCACGGCGCCCCTCGGGCTCGGCCCGCTCCTGCTCGGCAAGAGCCCCGAATGCGACCTGGTCGTCCACGACCCCAAGGTATCGCGGGTGCATTGCGAGGTGCGCCTCACCGAGAAGGGCGTGCTCGTGAGGGACACGGACAGCCGGAATGGCACGTTCATTCGTGATGTCCGCATCGTCGAGGCCTTCGTCCCGCCGGGCGTGCCCGTCACCGTCGGTGATTCGACGCTCGTCGTGCAGCCGTCCGGCGGCGCCGCCGTCCTGCCGCTCTCCGCGCGCAGCGCCTTCGGCTCCGCCCTCGGCGAGAGCCTCGCGATGCGGGCCCTCTTCGCCAAGCTCGAGCGCATCGCGAAGACGGAGGAGACCATTCTCTTGCTCGGCGAGTCCGGCACGGGCAAGGAGGTGCTGGCGCGCTCCATTCACCAGGAGAGCCGGCGCGCGAGCGGGCCCTACGTCATCGTCGATTGTGGGGCCGTCCCGTCGAATACGATCGAGTCCGAGCTCTTCGGCATGGTCGTGGGCGCGGCGACGGGCGCGGTGAACCGGGCGGGCTTCTTCGAGGCCGCGCACCACGGGACGATCTTCATCGACGAGATCGGCGAGCTGCCGCTCGAGGCGCAGCAGAAATTGCTCCGCGTGATCGAGGCGCGGACCGTGCGCAGGCTCGGCTCGACGCAGGAGCGAGCCATCGACGTGCGTATCGTCGCGGCCACCCATCGGAACCTCCGGTCCATGGTGGCGGAGGGCAAGTTCCGGCAGGATCTTTATTTCCGCCTCTCGGTGCTCGAGCTCCAGGTCCCGCCGCTGCGTGAGCGCAGGGAGGACATCCCGCTCCTCGTCGAGCGATTCCTCTCGAGCCGCAATCCCCCGCTGAGGGCCTCGGATCTGCCGCCCGAGACGATCCCGATGCTCCTCGGATACGATTGGCCGGGCAACGTGCGCGAGCTCCGGAACGTGATCACGCGGCTCGTGCTCTTCCCCGAGCTGCTCCACGAAATCCTGGGCCCGGAGGCGGGGGGCGCTCCCGCCGCCCGCGCCGCCTCGCCGCCCGTCGACGAGGCGGCGAAGGTGAACCCGGAGGAGGCGGAGGAGAAGCTCGGCAAATTGCTCGAGCTCTCGTTGCCCGAGGCGCGCGAGGCCGTGCTGGCGGAGCTCGAACGCAAATATGCGACGGCGAAGCTCCGCCGGTACGACGGGAACATCTCCCGCGCGGCCGAGGCCATGGGCGTGTCGCGGCAGCTCTTGCATCGGCTGCTCGATCGGCACGGCATTCGCGCCAAGGACGGCGCGCCGGACCACGCCGCCTCGAAGCGAGGCTGACCGGCGCATGAGATACCGCGGCAAGCGACGGGACGATCCGGGGCAAACGCAGGAGACGACCGTCACGCAGGACGAGGCGCCCCGCGAGCCTGCGAATGCAGCGGCGGCGCCAGAGGCCCCGGGGCCCTCGACGTCGGAGGTCTCGGACATCCCGCCCTCGCTTCACGCGCGATTCGAGGCGTTCGAGTTCCTCGGCCGGGGTGGGATGGGCACGGTGTACAAGGCCCGTGATCTGCGCCTCGGCCGCGAGGTCGCGATCAAGCTGCTCTTCGGCGCCGAGCACGAGGCGTTCGGGAGCGTGCTGCGTGAGGCGCGCTCGCAGGCGCGCATCAAGCACGAGAACGTGTGCGAGGTCTACGAGGCGGGCACGGCCGATCACGTGCGGTTCATCGTCATGCAGCTCATTCATGGCGAGCCGCTCGACAAGGCGAAATCGGCGATGTCCCTCGAAGAGAAGGTGCGCGTCGTCCGGCTCGTCGCCTCGGCGCTGCACGAGGCGCACAGGCTCGGGCTCGTGCACCGCGACGTCAAGCCCGCGAACATCATGGTGGAGCGCGGCGAGGATGGGGCCTTCAAGCCCTACATCATGGATTTCGGCCTCGCGCGGGAGATGGGGGACTCGGGCGCGACGGTGTCGGGCGCATTGATGGGGACGCCCTCGTTCATGGCGCCCGAGCAGGCGGCGGGGAAGGTGCGCTCGCTCGATCGGCGCACGGACGTGTATTGCCTCGGCGCGACGCTGTACGACGTCCTCGTCGGTCGCCCGCCGAGCGTCGCCGAGAGCCTCTCGGCCCTGCTCCACGCCATCATGCACGAGGAGCCCCTTTCGCCCCGGCAAATCGAGCGCGAGCTGCCGCTCGACCTCGACGCGATCGTGATGAAATGCCTCGAGAAGCAGCCCGCGGCGCGTTACGAGTCGGCCAAGGCGCTGGGCGACGATCTCCAGCGGTTCCTCGACGGCGAGCCGGTCTCGGCGCTCGCGCGGGCGCGCCTGTATGCGCTGGTCCGGCGCGCGAAGAGGCACAAGGTGAAGCTGTCGATCACGAGCGTCGTGCTCGTGGTCGCGGCGGTGTTCGTGGGCGGGTGGATGAGCGAGCGGGCGCGGGCCGCGAAGCAGGCCGAGCTCGCGCGTGAGCTCGGCGAGAGCGTGAAGGAGATGGAGTTTTTCCTCCGCAATGCGCATGGCCTGCCGCTCCACGACATCGACCGGGAGCGCCGCATCGTGCGGGAGAAGCTCCGGGCGATCGCGTCGGTGATCGAGGCCGCGGGGGACATCGGCGTGGGGCCGGGGCATTACGCGCTCGGGCGGGGCTACCTCGCGCTGCAGGAGCCCGCCGAGGCGCTCGGGCACCTCCGGCGGGCGCAGGCGGCGGGGTATCGAGCGGCGGGGCTCGATGATGCATTGGGGATGGCGCTCTCCGAGATGTACAAGCGAGAGCTCGCGGACACGAAGCGGATGGAGGGGGAGGGCAAGAAGCAGCGCATCGCGGCGATCGAGGCGGAGTACAAGGCCCCGGCGCTCGTGCACCTCCGGGCGGCGCTCGGGGGGACGATCGAGGCGCCGGCGTACGCGGAGGGGCTCATCGCGCTGTACGAGGGGCGGCACGACGAGGCGCTCGTGAAGGCGCGGGAGGCTTTCGAAAAGGCGCCGTGGCTCTACGAGGCGAAGAAGCTCGAGGGGGACGTGCTCTTCGCGATGGGGAGGAGATACGGGCACGACGCCGCGTTCGATTTCGAGAAGATGTCCCACTGGTTCGCCCGGGCGGGGGAGGCATATCGAACCGCTGCCGAGATCGGGAGCAGCGATCCGGCGGTGCTCGTCGCGACGTGCGAGCTCCACACGCAGGAGATGAATGGCGCGCGCGCGGCGACGAGGCCCCTTCGGCCGAGCTTCGAGGCGGCGAAGGGAGCCTGCGCGAGGGCCGTCGAAGCGAGCCCCGCGGACGGCGTCGGGCACCTGCGGTTGGCGCAGCTCCATTCGCATTTCGCCTGGCACGTCGCCGTCGGGGACGCGGCCGACGAGGAGCCGGAGGTCGCCATCGCGAAGGCCATCGAGCACGCGGAGAAGGCGGTGCGGATGAGCGCCGAGGAGCCGATGGCGTGGTACGTCGAGGCGGCGATCTTCCGGACACGCGTCCTTCACGCGAGCGTCCGCGGGTTCGACGTCGTGCCTGCGGTCGACCACGCCATCACGGCGTATGACGCGGCCCTCGAGCGGGATCCCGTCTTCGTGTGGGCGCTGAACGAGAGCTGCTCCGCGTATTATTTCCGTGCAGCACACGAGATCGCGCACGGCATCGACCCCCGCCGCTCCGTCGAGGCGGGGCTCGCGCGCTGCGACAAGGCCGTCGAGGTCGACCCGAGCTTCACGTACGCGAAGATCACGGCGATCGATCATCGCTTGCTCCTCGCGGAGCACAGGGTCTCGGCCGGGCAATCCCCGGGGGACGTGGTGCGGGAAGCGGAGGGGCTCATCGCGGCTTTCCAGCAGCAATCACCGCGCTCCGCCGTGGCGCATCGATTTCGCGCCATGCTGGCGCTCATGGAAGCGACCTACCTGCTCGAGTCGGGCGGCGATCCGACCGGAGCATTGCTTCGCGCCGACGCAGGCACCGAGGAGCACGCCCGCCTCGCGCCGACCTCCAGCCTCACGCACAACCTCCGCGGCAAGGTGGCCACGATTCGCGGGCGCCTCCACCTCGAGCGTGGTGAGGACCCCTCCGCCCGGATCCTCGAGGCGAGGGGCGCCTTCGGCGAGGCCATGAAGGCGAAGCCGGCCGCTCTCGAGTATCGGCTCGGGAGCGCCATGGCGGAGACGCTCGCCCTGCGTTTTGCGATCCGGCAGGGCGAGGCCACCGAGGCCCAGCTCGAAGCGGCGCTCGCTCCGGTGGCGCCGCTCCTCGACGTCGAGCGCGCCGAGCCCCGACTTTATCTCCTGCTCGGCGAGATCCACGAGCTCGGCAGCCGGCTCCGGGGCGGGCGCGACGCCGACCGTGAAATCACGCGAGGGCTCGCCCGCATCGCGGAGGCGCTCGCCCTTCATCCTCGCATGGCCGCCGCCCTCGCGTGCAAGGGCAGGCTCCTGCTCCTGCGAGCGAAGAGGACGAAGGACGAGCGGGAGGCCCGAAAGGCCGCGAGCATGTCGATCGAGGCGCTCTCCGCGGCCATCCGGGAGAATCCCCTCGTCGAGAGGAGGGAGCGGCAGGCCCTCGAGGAAGCGCGGCGCCTCGCGCGGGAGGCGCCGCTCGGCCGCTGAGGGTCACTGCGCGAGGGGATAACAACCGGGGTACAGGGTGAGGTAGCTGATCGAGCTCAGCCAGGTCTTGATGGCGGGGCGGCCGAGGCAGGTCCAGTTCCCCGTCGTGGAGTTTTTCGTGCAATCGGGACGCGGGCCACCGGTCCGCACCTCCACGCGGCAATCCGTGTCCACCCCGCCGGCCTGGAGCCCGCCGCAGGTCCGCGTCAGCAGCGCGTTCTGCGTGTTCGGGCATTGCAGCTCCAGGAAGTCCAGGGGCCAGACGATGTATTCGAGGCCGTTCACGGAGTCCAGGCGCGCGATCCAGAGGGCCTCTTCGATGTTGTACGTGGCGACCTGGCCGGGGCCCATTCCACCGTCGCTGATGGTGTCACCCGTGAGCATGAGGTTCACGTCGACGTTGAAGGGGTTCACGTGCGCGATCATGCACGTGAAGAGGTCGAGCTTCTCGGGGAGGGCCAGGAATCCGTCCGGGTCCAGCCAATCGCTCGTGGTCGACAGGTGGCCTCGCCCCGTGTAATTGCCGGGACCGGACACCCCCTGCGGCACCGCGCAACGGACGGCATAGTCGAGCGTCTCGCTATTCGGGGCGGCCTGGAGCTGGGCCACGGCGAAGTTGTCCAGATCGTTGATCCCGTCGTTCGTCGCCGCCCAGAGCATCGCCTCGTTCGCGGCGAGATCCCAGGTGTCGAGCCCGTTGGTTCCGTGATCACCGCCCTCGAGCGTCTCGTATCCGACGCCCCCGATCTCCGCGACCTCGGGCCCCTCGGCGAGGCACCCCGCCTGGAGGAGACCAAGGCCGGCGGCGAGAGCAATGAAGAGCGAGCGGTGGAGTGTCATGGGGTCGAGTCCTTTCTGGGTTCGAGCGACGTCTTTTTTCGTCGCGTGGATACGACCCATCATAACAAGACCCATGCCACCGTGAACAGCGTCCAAGGCGTGATCGACGTCACGGAAGACGCGCCTCGGGCCGGACGCAGGTGACACGACGCCGTAACACTGTCACGGCGGGGTGACAGCGGCTGTTCCGTCGGCGTGACGGCGGGGCTTCGAGCGCGTGGCGCGTTACGTCATGGTGCGACCGTGATGTCGTAGGTGATTGGCGAATCTCCGCAGGTGCGGAGGGGGCGGAGCCATTGCAGCGCTCGTGCCAAAGCCGGGGAGAAACAGAGGCGGCGGGGGCTGACCTCCTGCGCCGCAGACGTCGCGCGCGGGTTCGGCTACCGGCGCATCGCCCAGGCGATCCCCGCCCGCAGCGTCGCCAGCGTCGTGATGCCTTGCAGATCCGCGCCCGTCTCCACGAGCGCCTGCGCCACGGCCGGCCGCATTCCGGTCACGACCACCTCGGCCCCGAGCAGCTTCACGGCCCTCGCTGCATTCACGAGCGCGCTCGCGACGTGCGTGTCCACCTGCCGCAGGCCCGTGACGTCGAGGATCGCCACCCGGGCTCCGTGCCCGGACACACCCAGGAGGAGCGCCTCGGTGATTTGCCCGGCGCGCGCCTCGTCGATGGAGCCGATGAGGGGCATCGCCACGACGTGCTCGGCGATCGGGAGCAGGGGCGACGCGAGCTCGCGGATCAGCGCGGCCTGCCGGGCGAGGTTTTGCGCTTCGTGTTCGGCGCGCTCCTCGAGGTGTTGTTGCTCGGCGGTGATGTCGATGGCCACCGTCCCGATCCCGCGGACCGCGCCCTCGTCGTCTTCGACGCGGAACTTGATGCTCTGGTAATACACGGGCCCGTCCGGGCGCGGGACGATCTGCAGGTGTTGCGCGCGCCCCTCGGCGAGGGCGCGGCGCTCGGCGTCCTCGCTGTTGCGTACGCCTTGCGGCGGCAGGAACGCGTCGGCCTTTTTTCCGAGGATCTCCTCCCGGGATCGCCCCGTGAAGCGCTCCATCTCCCTGTTCACGAGGAGGAAGCGCCCTTCGAGGTCCTTGACGAACATCAGCGCGGGCGTGTGGTCGAGGAACGCGCGCAGCACCGCTTGATTGGCGAGCCGCTCGTCGGCCTCGCGCCGCTTGCGTTCGGTGATGTCCTGGAGCGTGCCGAGGGTCTGTCGCACCGATCCGTCGGGGTTTCGCGTGAAGACGACGCAGCGGTCCTCCATCCACCGGTATTGCCCGTCTGCGCCGCGCAGCCGGTACTCCAGCGGGACGACGTCCCCGTCGTTCGCCGTCGCGAAGAGGGCGCGCAGCGCCGGGATGCGGGCGGCGTCCTCGGGGTGGAAGATGCTCGGCAAGAGGTCCGCGCCCATCGCGTGTATCTCTTCCTCGTCGTAGCCGAGCATCTGCGCGAGCTCTCGATTGGCGAAGACGTTGCAGTCCGTCGAGGAATCGTGGACGTACACGAGGTTCGCCATCTTCCCCACGATGCCTTCGAGCAGATCGAGCCGGCCGCGGAGCCGCTCCATCTCGGCCTCGCGCTCCACGTCGCGCCGGCGCAGCCGCTCGATCTCGTCCTCGGCCGTGAGGGTGTCCTGGGTCTGTTCGGCCTCCCGCATGATGCGCCCTTATCGCACCCCTCCGCCCGGGATGCCAAGGCGGTCCTAGACGCCGCGGTCCACGGAGCGTGGTCTCGCGCCGCCCGCGCGCGCCCCGCCCATGCAGCGCAGCAGGCCGTCGCGCAGGCTGGCGAGCGTCACGAGCTTCGAGAGATCGATACCGATCGACACCATCGTCTGGGCGACCGCGGGGCGGATGCCGGTGATCACGCATTGCGCGCCGAGCAGCTCGGCGGCGCGGACGAGCCGCAGGATGTGATCGGCGGTGGACGTGTCGATCACCTCCACGCCCGTCAGATCGATGAGCGCGTGGCGCGCGTTCTTGTGCACGATCGCGTCGAGCAAACGCGTCATGGTCTCGGCGGCGCGCTGGCTATCGATGACGCCCATCAGCGGCAGGGTGATCACGCCGTCCCAGACCTCGATGATCGGGGTGGACAGGGCGCGGATGGCCTCCTCCTGGCGCGCGATGAGGTCGAGCTTCTCTCGTAGCTCTTTTTCGGTCTCGGCGCGCTCCTCGACCTCTTTACGCACGCGCTCGAGGGCGACGGCCAGGTCGGCCTTGGTCGCCTCGTCGGTCGCGAGCAGGCGCTCGACGCGGTCCTCCAGGCTCGCGTCCGAGGGCCGGATGACGAACTCGTCGTATTCGTCGCCCTTCGACGCGAACGCGGTTTGCTCGGCCCAGCATTGCGGGACCCCGAAGTGACGCTGGAAGATCCCCGCGAACTTGCCGCCGAGGTAACTCGAGCCCCAGCTCACGCCGAGCGCCTTCTGGCAATCGGCCTCCCAGTGGTTCCGGGCGCGCACGCGCGCCACCTGGGCCTTCGAATCGAGCGAGACGAGCTCCCAGCCGCCCCAGCCGAAGACCGCGGCCACCTTGGTGAGCTCGGCGAAGCCCTGTTCGAAGGTGGGGAACTGGCAGATGTACGCCCAGTCCTGATCGACGCCGTCGCGCCCGCCGCCGTGGAGGGAGAGCCGGATCCGCTCGGTGCCCACGCTGCGCTGCAGCCCCGAGATGAGCCCCGCCAGGGTGCTCTCGACCCAGATGAATATGGCGGGGTTGCCCGCCATGCGTATCGTCTTCGTCTCGGTATCGTATTCGAATTCCAACCCCCCCAGGGTTGCGCGTTCGATCATGGGATAGGTCTCCAGCGGAGACCCTACATCGTCCGGGGCGGAGGTGGGAAGGAATCTTATCGGGCGCGCCGCGCCGCAGCAGCGTCAAAGCACCAACGTCCGCGACCTACCCTTCGCTTGTGGGCTCCGGGGTCGGCGTGGCTGTGTTTTCCTGGTTCTTGCGCCGGGTGGCGGCGCTCCTGTTCGCGTAGAGCCCGCGATACTGGATCGTCGATTCGAACGTGGCGAGCAGGCCGGGCTTGTTCTCGTCCTTCGCGGTGTCGAGGACGATCTTCGCGAGCCGGCTGAGCAGCCCTTCGAGCTTGTCCTCGTAAAACGCTTCGCTCTCGCGCAGGACCTCGGCGAGCTTGTCGGCCTCGGGGCGCTGGGCGCGGATCGCCTGGAGGAGCTCCTGGGTCTCGACGATCTCGGCGTAGAAGTCGGGGTGGATGCGCGCCTCGTCTCCGTGGACGGGCATCGCGGCGGCCAGGTCGCCGAGCACGGCCGCGCAGCCCGGCTTCGAGCGCTTGAGCTTGGGCAGGTCGCCTTGCTTGACGTCGACGAGCTTGTGCTTGAACGGCATCGCGCTGGCGATACCCGTGCCCGTATACTTCCCGATCGCGTTCTCCGACATGGGATCCTCCTTGTGCAGGGGAGCTTGCCCTGTATGCGCGTTCGACGAAGCGCGGGGATTCATCATCCGCCTGGAGCACAATCTTGGCGTGTGGGTAGCGCGAGGACACGCGCGCGGGGTCCGAAGGCGCGCGCGTCGGGTCCGTGATCGTGCTCGTGGGGTCTGTGATCGTGCTCCTGGGGTCCGAGATCGTGCTCGCGGGGTCCGAAGGCGCGCGCGTCGGGTCCGTGATCGCGCGCGTGGGGTCCGTGCTCGTGCTCGTGGTGTCCGTGATCGCGCTCGTGGGGTCCGTGATCGCGCGCGTGGCGTTCGTGATCGTACGCGTGGGGTCCGAAGGCGCGCGCGTGGCGTTCGAGGACGTGGTGGCGAGGTCCGTCGTCATGCTCGGGGCGTGTGTCTTCGCGCTCGCGGGGTCCGTGCACGTGCGCGCGGGGTCCGAAGGCGTGGTCGCGGAGCCCGTGATCAGGCTCGCGGCGTCCGAAGGCACGCTCGGCGAGCGTGCTCGGGTGAGGACTGCCGTCCGCGATCGTCGAGGGGCGCAGGCAGCAGGTCTCTCGCCTGCGCGCGCGTGACCTACAGGCTGAGGTCGACGTGGAGGATGCAGAGGTCGCTCTCCTCCAGCGTGGTCTGGATCGCAGGCGCACCGTTGCAGGAGAAGACACCATCCGATCCGGCACACGCGCTCCCGCGATCGTAACGAACCTGCACACCACACGTGTTCAGAGGTGAACCACAGATGCGGGTGATCCAGGATACGGTCGTGAGCAGTCCACACGTGTCGAGCAGGTTCACGCGGGGCCAGGCGTAGTAGGCCGGGGTCTGGTTCGGACCTTCGAGCCGCACCTGCCAGATCGCCTCCTCGACTTCGAAGCCCTGCGGCTCGGAGCTCTGCGTCCCGGCGACGCTGGGTCCCGAGAGGAAGATGGGCACGCTGGCGCTGAACGGGTTCAGGTGCGTCACCATGCAGGTGAGCGCGTCCTCCTTCTGGGAGGTGGAGAGGCCGGCCGTGGCCCAGGCGCCGGTGGTCGTGAGGATCCCGCCGCCCGTGTAGACGCGGCCGCCGCTCGCGAGCTGCGTACCCGCCGGGAGCGCGCAACGCGCGGCATACGAGAACACGTCACGGCCGGCGGTGGTGTCGAGCAGGCCCGTCGCCACGAGGGCGGGGCTGACGGCCGAAGGATCGTTCGGATCCGCGGCGGCGACGCCCAGCGCCGCGAGCAGTCGGTTCACGTTCGCGTGGTAGGCGAGGGGGGAGAGGCCGTTGTAACCTCCCATGCCCGTGCTTGGGCCCCCCAGCGGCGCGAGATCCGCGGCCTCCTCGACGCTCACCGGCGCCTCCGCGGAGACGCAGCCCGCGACCAGGAAGAGCGCTCCCAAGACAACCCCCGTAAGCGACCGGAACGACATGAAGTTCATCTCCCTCACTGTGTGACCTCGAAGGTAGACTTCTTGCAAACCGAGCGCCATGGGACCTTGGTCTCATGGTGCCTGGTCTTTCGTGCGCTTTATGAAGGTGATCTCGTGCGTTCTGTTGCCCCTGTGACTTCAACAACGACACTGGATCAGGACGCCCCGCGCCGGAGCACGCCCTCGGGGCCGCCGAGCCTCCCGCAGGCGTTGATCTCACGCTTCGACGAGCTCGCCTTCCTGGGCGCCGGGGGGATGGGCTCGGTCTACCGCGCCAAGGATCGGCACCTCGGCCGGGATGTCGCCATCAAATTCTTGCACCAGGCCGACGCGGAGACGAACCGGACGCTGCTGCGCGAGGCGCGGGCGCAGGCGCGGATCGAGCACGAGCACGTGTGCAAGGTGCACGAGGTCGGGGCCGACGGCGAGCGCCCCTATATCGTGATGCAATACATCGCGGGTGAGCCACTCGACGTCGCCGCCGAGCGAATGACACGCGAGCAGAAGGTGCGCGTCGTGAAGCAGGTGGCCCTGGCGCTGCACGAGGCGCACCGGCTCGGGATCATCCACCGCGACGTGAAGCCCGCCAACATCATGGTCGAGGAGGGCGAGGACGGCGCGCACAAGCCGTACATCATGGATTTCGGCATCGCCCGCGAGATCGGCACCTCGACCCAGGTGACGTCGTCGTTCGCCGGGACACCCGCGTACATGGCGCCCGAGCAGGCGAACGGGGACGTCGAGAGGCTCGACCGGCGGAGCGACGTGTATTCGCTCGGCGCGACGCTGTACGACCTGCTCGCGGGTCGCCCCCCCTTCGAGGGGGCCCACGCGCTCGTGGTCCTGCGAAAGCTCCTCACCGAGGAGCCGGCGCCGCTGCGGAAGGTCCGGCCCGACGTGCCGGAGGACCTCGAGGCCATCGTGATGAAATGCCTCGAAAAGGAGCAGGGGCGGCGGTACGAGTCGGCCCTCGCCCTCGGCGAGGACCTCGGGCGGTTCCTCGACGGTGTCCCCGTGATGGCGCGCCGGGCGTCGCTCGGTTACGTCCTTTACAAGGCCGCGCGGCGGCACAAGCTGCGCGTGGCGGTCGCGCTCTCGCTCCTCGTGGCCGTCGTGGTGTTCGGGTCGCTCTGGATCCGGGAGCGGCAGGCCCTGGCCGAGCAGGCGGCGATTTCGCGCGAGCTCGGCGAGGACGTGAAGGAGATGGAGGTCTTCCTCTCGCGGGCCTACGGCCTCCCGCTGCACGACATCGAGCGGGAGCGGAGCCTCGTGCGGGAGCAATTGCGGGACATCGAGGCGCGGATGGCCACGCTCGGGCGGGCCGGGGAGGGGCCGGGGCATTACGCGCTCGGGCGGGGGTACCTCGCGCTCCACGAGCCCGCGCAGGCGCTCGCCCACCTGCGCCGGGCCGAGGCGGCCGGGTACGCGACGCCGGAGAGCCGGTATGCGATGGGGCTCGCCCTCGTGGAGCTTTATCGAGGGGCGCTCGACGAGACGAAGCGTATCCAGGACGAGGCGCGCAAGAAGGCGAGGATCGAGGCGCTCGACGCCGAATACAAGGCGCCCGCGCTCGCCCACCTGCGCGCGGCGCTCGGCGCCAGGCTCTCGTCGCCGGCCTACGTGGAGGGGCTCATCGCGCTGCAGGAGGGGCGAACCGACGCCGCGCGGGAGAAGGCGCGGGAGGCGTTCGCGCGGGCCCCGTGGCTCCACGAGGCGAAGAAGCTCGAAGGAGACGCCCATTTCGCCGAAGGAAAGCGCTTCGGGCGGGACGCCGCGTTCGACCACGAAAAAATGATGCGCGCCTTCGAGCCGGCCGCCGCCGCCTACGCGGAGGCCGCTTCCATCGCGCGTAGTGATCCGGCCGTGCACGAGGCGGAATGCGAGCTCTGGACCCAGGTCGTCATCGCGTCGGACGCGAGGCCCGAGCAGTTGCGCCCGAGCTTCGAGAGAGCAACGAGCGCCTGCGGAAAGGCGCTCGTGGCGGATCCGCAGCGGGGCTCGGCGCGCCGGACGATGGCGTTCGCGCACAACGCATTTGCGTGGCGAATGGTGAACGCCCCCGGGGGGCAGGACGCGGAGCCGATCCTCCTGGCCGCCATCGAGCGGGCGGAGGAGGCGGCGCGCCTCCGCGCGGACGACGCGATGGCGTTTTTCCTGGTCGGCGCCGCGTATCGGATGGAGCTCATGCATCACATGAACCGGGGGCTCGATGCGCGGGCCGTGGGCGACCGCGCCATCGCCGCGTACGAGGAGGCGATCCGGCTCGATCCCGGCTTCCTCTGGCCGTACAACGAGGTCTGCGCGTCGTACCTGGAGCGCGCCCGGAGCGAGACCTGGCGAGGCGTCGATCCGACCCCTTCGGTCGAGCGCGCGGTCTCACGCTGCGATCAAGCCATCGCGCAGAACCCGAGCTTCACGTATCCGGCCATCTACAAGGCGTACGCCCATTTTCGACAAGGGCAATACCTCGTGGAGAGGGGTCTCTCGCCGGCCGCCTCCGTCACGAGCGCGCTCGAGGCGGTCGCCGTCGTCAAGGCGTCCAATGCCCTGGACGCGGCGCACATCTCGGCCTGGGCGCTCTGGCTCGAGGCCTCGCACGCCTGCGACGCGGGAGAGGATCCGAGCGGCTCCCTGGAGCGCGCGGAGGACTTCCTCCGCGAAAAGGAGAAACACGCGCCCTCCTCGACGAACGACGAGATCCGAGGTTTGCTCGCGATGACGCGGGGGCTCCACCTGCTGCGCCGAGGGGACGACCCGACGGCGGCGATCGAGGCGGCGCGGTCGTTTTTCCGGAGCAGCGCGGAGGCGTCGCCGTGGGACGTGGACTACAGGGTCGACCAGGCGCGCGCCGAGCTCCTCGCCCTGCGTTTTGCGCTCGCGAAAGGGAAGGCCGATGCCGCGATGTTCGAGGCGGCCTCCGCCCCGCTCACGCGTGTGCTCGACAAGGAGCGCGCGAATCCACACGTGTATCAATCGCTGGCCGAGGTCCACGAATTACGCGCCGGCTGGCTCGCCGGGCGGAAGCGCCCCGCGGACGAGGACGTCGCCGCGGGGCTCGTGATGGCCGACAAGGCGCTCGCCATTCACCCGAAGATGGCGACGGCGCTCGCGTCGAAGGGCGCGCTCCTGCTCACGCGAGCCCGCGCCGCCGCGGGAGGCTCGCGGACGCGGGCGCAGGCCGCGCGCGAGGCGAAGGCGTCACTCGAAGCAGCGCTGCGGGAGAATCCGCTGCTCACGCGGGAGAGGGCAGCAGCGCTCCGGGAGGCGGAGCGGGTGCTGGAGGAGGCGGCGGAGTGAGGCGCGGTGGCGGCTTCGTCATGGCGATGGCTGCGGACGCGGTAACCGACGGCGAGGATGGCGGGCAGGCTGTAGTGCATCACCTCACGAGAGACCTGTCGTGTCCCCTCGGTTCGAACTATTAAGTACGGCTTAATCGTTGCCGCCTCTGTCAGCTCCCCCTCGGCGTAGATGGCCTTGAGGTGCATGTTGATGTTGGCGACGGTGGTCTGGAAGAGCTCTGCAAGCTGTAGCTGCGTCAGCCAGATCGTCTCCTCCTCCAGCCGGCACTGGATCCGCGTGCGGCCGTCCTCGGTCTGGTACAGCAGGAACTCGGACGGCGGGGGGGCTTCGTCGTCGGTCATGGATGCCTTCTCGCGTGGCGATACACGTGCGCCGCGGGCCCTGACGAGGCCTACGCCTTCACGCGTTTCGCCTCGGGATCGTAGAGCGGCCTGATCGAGGCGATCGCCGGAACCACCTTGCCGGCGATCTCCACCTCCCACGTCCCCTTCTCCAGCCAGCTCGTGTCGATCGGCTCGCCGGCCTCCACCATGGCGAGGCCCACGGCCCCGCCCAGCGTGTGGCCGTACGACGCCGCGCGCACGTACCCGACGGGCTTGCCATTGCGACGCACGATCTCCGCGTGGAACATCAAGGGCTCCGGATCCTTCACGAGGACCTGCACGATCCTGCGCTTCAAGGGCCCCTGCGCCTTCTTCGCGAGCACCGCCTCGCGGCCGAGGAAGCTCGGCTTCTTCAGGTCCACCGCGAAGCCGAGCCCCGCCTCCAGCACCGAATCGGTGTTGTCGATGTCGTGACCGTAATCGCGGTAGCCCTTCTCCATGCGCAGGCTCGCCAGCGCCTTGAGGCCGGCGTGCTTCAAATCGACGCGTTTTCCCGCCTCGACGAGGCGATCGTAGACGTGCGTGGCCTGCTCCGTGGGGATGTAGAGCTCGTAGCCGAGCTCGCCGAGGTAGGTGATGCGGACGCAGAGCGCGCGGGCGAAGCCGATGTCGATCTCCCGCGCGGCGCGGAACGGGAAGGCCTCGTTCGACATGTCCTCGCTCGTCACGAGCTGCATGAGCTCGCGCGACCGCGGCCCCTGGATGTTGATCTGCGCGTGACCCGAGGTGACGTCCGTGACGAACGCGTGCATGTCGTCCCGCGTATGCCGCCGCATCCACGTGAGCACGTGGCGGTGCGCCGTGTCCGAGGCGACGACCCAGTAGCGCTCGTCGTCGAGCTTCGTGACCGTCAGGTCCGCCTCGATCGTGCCGCCCTCGTTCAGCCATTGCGTGTACGTGATCACGCCCGGCGCGCCGTCGACGCGGTTCGCCGAGATGTGATCGAGCAGCTTCCCCGCGTCCCGGCCCTGCACCAGGAACTTCGCCATGAACGACATGTCCATGAGGATCACGCCTTCGCGGCAGGCTTTGTGCTCGGCTTCCCAGTACGGGAACCAGTTCTGACGGCCCCAGGACAGGCGCTCCACCTTGGGCGCCACGCCCGGCGGCGCGTACCAGTCCGCGCCCTCCCAGCCGCTCACGTCCTTGAAATGAGCGCCCGCGGCCGCGAGCCTGTCGTGAATGGCCGCGGTCTTCGCGCCGCGCGCCGTCTGCATCGAGCGCGTCGGGTAATGGCACTGGTACACCATCCCGAGCGACTCGACGGTGCGTGTCCTGCGGTATTCGGGGTTCGCCTGGTACGTGTGCAGCCGGTCGATGTTCATCCCCGTGACGTCCACGTCGGGCCGCCCGTTGATGATCCAGTGCGCGAGCACGCGGCCGAGGCCGCCGCCCGTGAGAATGCCGATCGAGTTCATGCCCGCGGCCACGAAGTAGTTCTTCACCTCCGGCGCCTCGCCGACCACGGGCGCGAGGTCGGGCGTGAAGCTCTCGGGGCCGCAGAAGAACTTGCGAACGCCGACCTCGAGCGTCACCGGCACGCGCCGCATCGCCTTCTCGACGTACGGGCCCATGCGATCCCAGTCCGGCGTGATCTCGCCGAAGGAGAAATCGTCCGGCACGCCCTCGATTTTCCACGGCGCGCAGACGGGCTCGAAGAGGCCCACCATCAGGCCGCCGACCTCCTCGCGATAATAACCGTACGAGCCCGGATCCTCGAGCACGGGCATCGCCTTCGGCAGATCGGGGATCTTCGCCGTGATGAGGTAATAATGCTCGGCCGATTGCAGCGGGATGTTGACGCCCGATCTCGCGCCGAGCTGCCGCGCCCACATGCCCGCGCAGTTCACCACGTACTCGGCCTCGATGTCCCCGAACGGCGTCCGGACGCCCGCGACCGCGCCGCGCTTCGTGAGGACGCCCGTGCAGGGCACGTTCTCGAGGATCGTCGCGCCCTGCATCTTCGCGCCCTTCGCGAGCGCCATCGTGATGTCGACCGGGTTCGCCTGGCCGTCTTCCTTCACGTAGAAGCCAGCGAGGAGGTCGTCGGTCCGCGCGAGCGGGAAGAGCTCCTTCACCTCGGAGGGCGAGATCTCGTGCACGTCGACGCCGCAGTGGCGGTTGAACGCCGAGACGCGCCGGTACTCCTCGAGCCGGTCCGGATCCGCCGCGACCTCGATGAACCCGACCGGCTTGAACCCGGTGCCGAGGCCCGTCTCCGCCTCGAGGCGCGTGTACAGGTCCCGCGTGTACTTGCGCATCTCGGTCGACGTCTCCGACGTCGAGCCGAACGTGACGATGAGCCCGGCGGCGTGCCAGGTCGTCCCCGAAGTGAGGCGGTCCCGCTCGAGGAGGACCACGTCCTTCCAGCCCATGTGAGCGAGATGGTAAGCGACGGAGCAACCGATGACCCCGCCGCCGACGACGACGACACGCGCGCGTTTCGGCAGTACCGGTACGGACATGGCGGTGCTTTTGCCCGAAACCGAGGCCCGCGTCCAAGCCCATCGATGCCAGACGTGACGATTCTCACCCGGAGGCCGGGTCGAACTGTGCTGTCGCCAACGCGTATGGGTTGAAGTCGTGTCGGTGGAGCGACACACGGCATTCCGACGAATCCGTGCTTGGCACGTCAATCCGTTGACGAGTCGACGGCCTCGGGTACGGTCATCCATTGCGTCCACGAACGCTTCCATGCCGGCCCGAGCGGGGGGAGGAGCACGTGTCATTGATCGCCTACGAGCAGGAGTGTGCGGTGTTACGCGCGCGGGTCGCCGAGCTCGAAGCTCGGCTCGCCTCCGGAGCGCCCACCGGGACGAATGGCAATGGCCGCCGCCGCGAGCCGGCCGCCTCGAGCCCGGACAGCGAGGCGCGGCTCCTCCGGGCCGCGATCCAGAGCCTGGCCGACGGCGTGGTGATCTGCGACCACGAGGGCCGACCCTTGTACCTCAACGTCGCCGCGACGTTGATCTTCGGCGAGCCGTCGAGCGAGGTCGCCGTCGAGGATATATCGAGGCGACACGGCATTTTTTATCTGGACGGCGTGAACCACGTGCCGCTCGAGGAGCTGCCCGCCAATCGCGCCCTCCGGGGCGAGGCGGTCGACGGCGTCGAGCTCTTCGTGCGGAGCGAGGCGCTGCCGGCGGGCAAACACGTCGAGTGCTCGGCGCGCGTGATTCGTGACGCCGAGGGCAAGGTCTTCGGCGCGGTGGTCGTCTGCCGCGATCTGGGCGAGCGGAGGCGGTACGAGGCCGAGCGCGAGCGGAGGCTACGCGCCGAGCAGGAGCGGCTCGCCGCCGAGCAGGAGCGGGGCCGCATGGCGCGGATCCTGAAATGCCTGCTCGATCACCTCGACATCGTGGTCTGGGAGATGGATGCGCAGTCCACGTTCACGTTCCACGACGGCCGCGGCGCCGAATCGGCGGGCCTCTCGCGGGGCGCGCTCGTCGGGAAGAAATCCCGCGAGGTCTACGGCGACGACGCGTTCCTGAGCCGCGCGCTCGCGGGCGTCGCGGGGCACGAGCGTAGCTGCTCGCACGGGGTCTGCTGGGAGCATTGGGCCATTCCGGTGACGAGCGACGGCATGGTCTCGGGCGTCATCGGCATGAGCCTGAACGTCACCGAGGCGCACCAGGCCAAGCTCGAGCTCGAGGCGAAGCTCGCGGTCATTCAACGGCAGCAGGAGGTCATCTTCAACCTGGAGACGCCGGTGATCCAGGTCTGGGACCACGTCCTCACGCTCCCGATGGTGGGCGTCGTCGATAGCAAGCGCGCCGCCCGCGTCACGGACGATCTGCTCGCCCAGGTCTCGCGCACGCAGGCGCGCTTCGCGATCCTCGATTTGACGGGCGTCGACGTCGTCGACACGGCGACGGCGGGGCACATGCTGAATATCATCAGCGCCGTGCGCCTGCTCGGCGCGGAGGGGATCATCACGGGGATTCGCCCGAACGTCGCGCAGACCATGGTCTCGCTCGGCCTCGATCTGTCGCAGGTGCGTACGCTGGCGACGCTGCGGGACGGGCTGTCGTTCGCCATTCGAAGCCTGCCCGAGGACCGCGGCTCGCCGCGCCGGGCCGCGGCCTTGTCCCCTCCGAGGAGACACACGTAGGTCAACACCCCGGTCACCCGAATTGCCGGCGTTCCGCTTGTGAATTCCGGCACGTCGCTCGTGCCGAATTTCGGGAGGTCACTCATCCCTCCGTTGGCAAGCGAATGTTCTTCGGGTACGGTGATCGATTGAGTTCACACGTCGTGCCGGCGTGATCCTGGGAGATGAGTGTGTCGCATCTTGCGTTGGAACAGGAGTGCGCGGCGCTCCGCGAGCGGGTCGCCGAGCTGGAAGCGCGCCTCGCCGAACGAGCGTCGATCGTGGGCCAAGGGGATCGCCTCGAGGGCGTGCCCTCCGACCAGCGAGGCGAGGCGCGGCTCCTCAGGGCGGCGCTGCACAGCCTGGCCGACGGCGTGGTGATCTGCGATCGCGAGGGCCGGCTCCTGCACTTCAACGCGGCCGCGACGGCGATGTTCGGCGAGCGGTCGAGCGAGGTGCCCCCCGCGGAGTGGGCGGCGCGGTTCGGTATTTTCCTCCCGGATGGCGTGACGGCCGTCCAGCCGAACCAGATCCCGCTCTACCGCGCCTTGCACGGGGAGGACCTCGACGGCGTCGAGCTCTTCATACGGTCCGCGCAGATCCCGGCGGGGACGTACATCGAATGCTCGGCCCGCTGCATCCGAGACGTCGACGGCGCGATCACCGGCGCGGTGGTCGTGTGCCGGGATCTCGGCGAGCGGAGGCGCTTCGAAGCCGAGCGCGAGCAACGCCTGCGCGCCGAGGCGGAGCGGGTCGCCGCCGAGCAGGAGAGGCTCCGAATGGCGCGGATGCTCGAGACCCTGCTCGACCACCTCGACATCGTGGTCTGGTCGACCGACGAGAAAGGGACCTTCACCTTCCACGATGGACGCGGCGCCGAGTCGGCCGGGCTCACGCGCGGCGCGCTCGTCGGGCAGAACGCGCTCGAGCTCTCCGACGACGAAAAGCTCGTGCGTACGGCGCTCACGGGCGTCCCGGGGCACGGGCGCGCGGAGGCGTTTGGCGTCGTCTGGGAGCACTGGGCCGTCCCCGTCCTCGGGCAAGGCGGCAAGGTCACGGGCGTGATCGGCATGAGCCTGAACGTCACGGAGGCGGCCCAGGCGAGGGCGGAGCTCGAGTCGAAGCTCGCGGTCATCCAACGGCAGCAGGAGGTCATCTTCAACCTGGAGACGCCGGTGATCCAGGTCTGGGACCACGTCCTCACGCTCCCGATGGTGGGCGTCGTCGACAGCAAGCGCGCCGCGCGTGTCACCGACGATCTGCTCGAGCAGGTCACCCGGACGCAGGCGCGCTTCGCGATCCTCGATTTGACGGGCGTCGATATCGTCGACACGGCGACGGCGGGCCACATGCTCAATATCATCAATGCCGTGCGCCTGCTCGGCGCGGAGGGGATCATCACGGGGATCCGCCCGAACGTGGCCCAGACGATGGTCTCCCTCGGCCTCGATCTGTCACGCGTGCGCACGCTCGCGACGCTGCGGGACGGGCTCTCGTTCACGATTCGAAAGCTCACGGAAGAGGCAGGCGCCGCGCGCAAGCCCACGGCGCGGCCATGATCGTCGCGACCTCCCGCTCGTCCCGCGAAAGCCTGCGCCTCGTCGAGCTGCCGTCCCGCCCCTTGCGCGCCGACGAGCTGCGCGTCCGCGTCCGCGCCATCGGCGTCAACCCCGTCGACTGGAAAATGCGCGAGGGGGGCCCCCTCGGCACGGCGCAGCGCCTCATCGGCCCGCCGGGGCCTCTCGTCGTCGGCATCGATTTCGCCGGCGAGGTCGTGGAGGTGGGCAGCGCCGTCGAGAGGCCGAGGCCCGGCGATCGCGTCGTGGGCGGCACCGATTTCTCGCGCAAGCAGCGCGGCAGTTACGCCGACGAGGTCATCGTGCGCCCCGATCAATGCGCCGAGCTGCCCGCGTCGGTCTCCTTCGAGGAGGCCGCGTGCCTGCCCGTCGCCGGCGTGACCGCGTGGCGCTGGCTCGACGAGGCCGATATCGCTTCAAAGCCCGGCGCGCGCGTGCTCGTGCTCGGCGCCTCGGGCGGCGTGGGCCTCTTTGCCTTGCAGCTCGCCCGCTCGTACGGCGCGACCGTGGTGGGCGTGTGTTCGGCGCGTAATGCGCCGCTCGTGACGAGGCTCGGCGCCACGGCCCTCGATTACAATCAGGGAGACCCGCTCGAAGCCGCCGCGCGCCTCGGCCCCTTCGACCTCGTGCTCAACGCCGTGGGCTCGGCGGTGTACCCGTCTGCCTCGTGCCGGAGCCTGCTCTGCGCGACGGGGCTGCTCGGGCTCGTGGTCGTCCGGCCGGCCGATTACCCTGCGCTCGTCACGTCACGCCGGACGAAGACGCTCCTCGGCAAACCCACGCGCGAGATCCTCGAGCCGCTCGTCGCCGCGCTCGTGAAGCGCGAGATCGAGGCCATCATCGAGGCCACGTTCCCGCTCGCGGAGGCCGAGGAGGCGCACGCTCGGTCCCGCGCCGGCAAGGTCGTCGGCAAGCTCCTGCTCGTCCCTTGAGGTTGCGGTTCAGCGAGGCGTCACATCACGGGTCGCCGGTCGGCTGAATGGCCGTCGTCTCCACCATGAGCATGACGGTCCTCTCCGGGGCCCTCGGTCGATGCATCACGCCCTTCGTGATCGTCACCCCCTGCTGCGGCCCGAGCTCGATCGTCCGATCTTCCAGGTCGATGAGCAGCTTGCCTTCGAGGACGAAAAAAAACTCGTCGTCCTCGTCGTGCTTGTGCCAGTGGAAGTCTCCCTCGACCACCCCGAGCCGCACCACGCTGCCATTGACCTGCGTCAACGTCCGGTTCTGCCACGTCTCCGTGCACGCGGCGACGACGGCGGGGACGTCGATGCGCTCGAGGTGCCGGAACTGGACGTCGAGGTCGATGTTGTACTTCGCGGGGTCGTTCATGCCGCGGAGGTTACCGCCGTTTTTCCGGCGCGGCTAGAGGTTCAGCATATACAGCGCGATCGCCGCCGTGCGATTCGTCTTTCGTTCTTCGAGGTACGCCGTGACCTCGGGGACGAGCTCGACACGTCGCCCGTATTCGCCGAGCGCGCGCAGGCGGGCCGCCACCACCTCGCCGAAATAGATATGGCTCACCTTCTTCAGGTCCGCCGGGTCCACGGGCCGCATGTACGCGCGCAAAAGGGCGCGCGCCGTTTCCATCGACGCGCCCGGCGCGCCGGAGGCGTGGAACGTGATCACACGGTCGAACGAGGGCTGGAAATGGCTCCACACCTCCGCCGTGGCGGCGTCGATCGGGATCGGCGCGAGGGCCTTCTCTTCGAGCCAGGCGCGCACCTCGGCGTGGCGCTCGATCCACTCCGGGTGCTCGAGCAGCGCACGCGCGGCGACCGACCAGAGCGGCTGCTCGTAGACCGGATAACCAATGGCCGGGCCATGTTCGTCGCGGCTCCGATCACGCGGGAGGACCTCTTCAGGTTTGGCGGTGAGGAGCCGGACGAGCAGCTTCACGCGGCGCGCCTCCTCCACGCCCTCGAAGTCGAGCGCGACGCGCATGCGGCACACGGTCTCCGTGTCGAGGCGAATTCGATCCCCCTCGAAGATGGGCGCGACGAACGCGTCGAAGCGCCGCGACGCCTCCGCGGGCGGCATCCACCGACCGAGCTCGCCGAGGACGTAGCAGCGCGGGGCATTGAAGCGTAACGTCGCGAGCTCGCCGTCGAGGTCCCGGACGCGGGCGAGCGCGGCGGCCTCCGGGACCTTCCCGCCCGCGGGCTCCGCGTCGAGCCAATCCTTGCGCGGATCGAATCGCCTTCGCCGCGGACGGGGCCGATCACGCACGCCGACCGATTTCTGCGGCGTGTCGAGGTCGAAGAGCGCACCACGCGTGATCTCCACGAGGTCCCGCGCCGCGCCGGGGACGCCTCGCGTGAGCGGGAGCTCGCCTTTCGCCGCGAGGATCCCGCCGACGAGCGCCCGCGCCTCGCGCTCGAGGCCGAAGCGCACGCCGAACACGCCCGCGTCGGCGACCTGCAAGAGCACGAGCTCGAGCGTCGCAGGATCCGGAGGCCCGTCGAGCCTCTGCTTCATCCCTGCGAGCACCCCACGAAGCAGCGCCGGCCCCTCCGCGCCTCGAGCGCGCTCGGGGTGTCCCCAGAGCATTTGCGCGTAGACCGCCGAGGCCGCGCCATGCAAGAGGAGCTGCTCACGCGCGTCCTTGCTCGTGCGTAGACGTTCGAGCAAGAGGCGCCTGCCCTCCGCGACATTGTCGACCACCCAGTAGGTCGGGATGCTGGCGAGCGCGAGGTACCGGACGAGGGATCGCGGCGGCCGGGGCCCGCTCTCGCCCGGGGAGAGCTCGTAATGGGTGATCGTCGACTCGTCCCGCCGGACGAGCGTCATGAGCGCCTCCGCGTCGTGTACGGTGCGGATGCGTGCGACGAGCTCGCGCGAGAACACGAGGGGCTCGTCGTCGAACATCGCCGCGCCCGCGCGTTCGAGCTCCGCGTCGCAAGGAGGGGCGAGGAGCAGATCGCTGACGTCGGGGAAAAGCGAGGGGATTCTCTCGAGGATACGCGCCCCGACGAGCGTCGGCGCGCGCGCGGCGCGATCGGCCTCGCGCCGCATCAGGGCGAACATCTCGTCGGGGACGGGACGGCCTACCTCGGGGACTGCGCCGCGGAGGCACGGCGGAGCGCTCCTCCACTGCGTGGGCGTGCACGCGGACAGCAAAAGGGCGAGGGCGAAGGGCAGGGCGGTCGTGCGCTTCATCGGCCCGGACACCCTACCGCGACAGACGGGGCTCCGTCCCGGATACTTTCGCGCCTGCGGCTTCGTGCATGAGCGCCGCGGGCGCGTCACGCTCCTCGCATGGAACGTCTCTCCCTCCTGCTCGCCGGCGTGCTCGGGTTTCTCGGGGTCGCGTTTGGCGCCTTCGGCGCGCACGGGCTCAAGAAATGGGTCGTCCAGTTCCCGGACGCCGAGCAGCGCCTCGCGTGGTGGCAGACCGGCTCGCAATATCACCTGCTGCATGCGCTCGCGATCGGGCTCGGCGCCCTCCACCCCACGCCCACGAAGGAGGGCAGCGCGCTCGCCCCCTGGTTTTTCCTCGGCGGTATTTTTCTCTTCTCCGGCAGCCTCTACGTGATGACGCTGACCGGCCGCCGCGCGCTCGGCGCGATCACGCCGATCGGCGGCCTGTTGCTCCTCGCGGGCTGGCTCGCCATTGCTTTGAACGCGCTCTTCGCGACGGCGTGAGAGAGCCCCGGGGCGTCCGGTCTGGACAGGCCCCGGGGTCTTCTGTATATCCGTGGCGGGAACGGATGAAGCGGCATGCACCCACGAGCGGCGCCGGAGAGGGCAAGACGCGGAAACTCGTGAGGGTGGGTCCGAACGGGAGAGCTCGCGTCGCGCCCATGCCCGAGAGGCCGTCCGTCGCTCGGAGTCGCCCGCCCGCCGAGCGCCATTCCTTGCCCGCGCTCGCCTCCCGGAGGAGCGGCGCCGTCCGCGGCGTCTCCGCTTGTTACGCCTGCGCGACGCTGGCGGAGGTGCGCCTGTACGAGGCCATCGACCTCGGCAAGGTGCCGCTCTGCGGCGATTGCGCCGACAAGGCCCGCGACGCGACGTTCGGCCGCCCCGAGCCGCTCGACCACGCCATCATGGTCGGCGGGTTCGAGACGAACCGCCGCAGGCATTGAAGAGAGCCTTCAGGTCGTCTGCGCGTTGGTCAGGATATCCATGGCCTCGCGGAGCATGCCCTGCGGGACGTAATGGCCTCCGTCGAACTCGCGGTACGTCACGGCGTACCCCGCGGATTCGAGGGCGGGGACGATGGTCCGGCTGCATCGAATGGGCAGGACCGCGTCCTCGACGCCGTGGCTGATGAAGACCTCCGGCGCGCCCACCTGGGTCATCGGCCGCATGAACCCCGGGGAGAAGGCGAAGACGAAGCGGAAGAGGTCGCCGTTCGTGAGGCCGAGGGAGAGGGCATACGAGGCCCCGTCGGAGAAACCCTCGATGGCGACACGCGTGGGGTCCACGGCGAGGCAATGGAAGGCCGCGGTGAGCGCGCGATCGATGCGGTTGATGTCGTGCCCGTATCCGCCGCGGAGCAGATCCCAGCTCGCCCCCACCGAATCCGGGGCGACGAGGATGACGCCGTCGCGCTCGGCCTCCGGGCGAATGGGATCGATCCGATGACGGGCCTCGCCGCCGGCGCCGTGCAGGCAAAGCATCAGCGGGGCAGGGCGGGCGGGATCGTAGCTCGACGGGATGAAGAGGATGCCGTCGCGTTTGTCGCCCAGGCCGAGCGGCCGATCGCCTCGCTGGGCGTGCTCGCGTGGGCCGGGCGTGGGGCGGGCTTCCAATCGGCCGAGGTCGCGCGGATCGAGCTTTCGTGCAGCGAGCGTCATGGTGATCTCTCCCCGCGGGGAGCGGTGCACGAGCCGGGCCAGGAAGGTGGCCCCTGGACGTACGATCAGAAGCCCAGGCTCGCCGTCTCGAGGGCGCAGGCGGACGTGCTCGGGGCGGCCGAATGGGAGAGCGACACGCGCCCGCGAATTTGTTCGATTCGACGCGCCCCTGCGAGCGACGGCGCACGCGGGGAGGTCCGGCGTGGGCCACGCCACCCCGGGGTCGAACTTTCGTTTGTCGCAGGAGCGGGGTTGTGGCATCGTAACGTCATGCCCAGACGAACCACTCCTTCACCTGCCGCCGCGAAGGTCGGCGCGCGCATCCGCGCGCTCCGCCTCGAACGGGGTCTGTCCCTCCAGCACGTTGCCGATGTCGGTCAACTGTCGAAGGGCCACCTCTCCAGCATCGAGCACGGGCTCGCCGCGATCACGATCGAGACGCTCGTGCGTATCGCGCAGGGCCTGGATCTATTGCCGATGGATCTGCTCACGTTCCCCGAGGACGACGAGCGGGGTCGCATCGCCGACATCATCCGCACCAAGATCGGAAAGAAGGAGCTGCCCAAGCTCCGGCGCGAGCTCACGGCGCGGGGCGCCGGCAAGGCCTGAGAAGCCGTCCCGGGGGGGGCGGGACGGAAGAATTTCTTGCGTCCGCGCGGTGAATTTCGTAGATGGGCGCCACCTTGGGTGCGCTCCGCGGTAGCCTCACGTTCTCGCGCTTCTACGTCACCGGTGACATCCCCGACGATGTTCCCGGGACGACGTTGAAGCGCATCCGTGCCAACGCCTTCCAGCCCCTCTCGCCGGACGACGAGAAAAACGAGGGCGCGGGCTGGGCCAGCATCGAGGATCCTTTCGACACGGACCTCGATCACGAGAAGGTCTTTTACAACGAGTACGTTTGTCTCGGCCTGCGCCTCGATCGCTGGGTCATCCCCGGTCCGCTCTTGAAGACGCACCTGCGCGACGCCGAGCAGGCGCTGCTCGCGAAGAAGGGGCTCGAGCGCCTCGGCCGGCAGGCGAAGGCCGATTTGAAGACGATGGTGGTGCGCAAGCTCCGCCGCCAGCTCGTGCCTTCCTTGAAGAGTTACGACGTCGTCTGGAACCTGCGGACGAACGTGCTCCACCTGTACAGCCAATCCGAGCGTATCGCGGCCCTGCTCGACGATCTCTTCAAGAGGACGTTCAAGGTCGACCTCGTGCCCGAGAGCCCGGGCACGGCCGCCGAGCGCCTCGGCCTCGACGCCAAGGAGGTGCGGGCGTTCGCCGGGCTCGAGCCGATGACCCTCGCCCGATTGGAAGAGGAGGCGCGCTGATGGAGCTCCTGGACGTCATCGAAGGGCGCCGCTTCATGGGGCGTGAATTCGTGGTTTGGCTCTGGTTCGAGAGCGAGGTGCAGGAGACGAACCTCGAGCCGACGGGCGCCGATCCGGTCTCGATGTGGCTGGAGGCGCAGATCACGCTGGTGCTGGAGAAAGAGGAGAGCCGGCTCAAGGGGGCGATCCCGGCCTCGTCGCCCGAGGCGAAGGAGGCGCTGCGGCAGGGCAAGCTGCCGAAGGAGGCCAAGATGCGCCTCGTGCGCGGGGATCGCGAGTTCACCTGGACCCTCAAGGCCGATTCGCTGGCGCTCTCGGGCCTCAAGTTGCCCACGCAGCTCAAGAAGAACGACGAGAAACACGAGGTCTTCTACGAGCGCATGATGCTGCTCGAGGACCTGGAGACGTCCCTGTCGGCGCTGTATGCCGATTTCGTGCGCCTGAGGCTCGCCGATCCCTGGGACGACGAGGTGGTGCCGCTCATGACGAGCTGGGCGCACGGCGAGAAGGTGGACGCGGAGGCGTACCTCGCCACGAAGCGCGTGGTGCTCGGCGAGAAGCGAAAACGAAAGCGGTAGGCGCCCCGCCTTCGCTGCTCCTTGACAGGGAATGGCAATCGCCGTTAGGACTCGTACGGGTCGCTACGGAGCTTGCTTTTCCTGGAGGAAGTCATGAATCAGCGTGGGTGGAGGAGCCTTTGGATGCCGCTCGTGCTTTCGGGCATGGCGGCGGTGTGCGCCGCGTCCGGATGCTCGGATGATGCGTCGTCGTCGAATCCCGGCGGCGCGGGCGGCACGGGCGCCGGAGGTAATGGCGGCGCGGGCGGCAGCGGCGGCGTGGGCGGCGGCGGCGCGGGCGGCGCGGGCGGCGTGGGCGGCGTGGGCGGCGTGGGCGGCGGCGTGGGCCTCGAGGGGCGCGCGTCGGCGCGGATGTTCCTCTCCGGGCACAGCCTCACGGACAATCCCTTGCCCGACTACGTGCTGAGCATCGCGCAGAGCCTCGGGAAGGATTTCAATTTCAACGAGCAGATCGGGATCGGCTCGCCCATCCGGGTGCGGACCAAGGGCGGGAGCTTCGACGCGCCGGGCTGGCCCGGATACTCGACCGGGAAGAACCGCGACGGCAGCGACATGAACGTGATCGAGGAGCTGCTCTCCCCGAAGACGCTCGGGCCCGGCGAGCTCTACGATACCCTCGTGATCACGGAGCGGCACGACGTCCTCGGCACGATCTGGTGGGAGGACACGTTCGGCTTCCTGCGCCATTACCACGATCGGCTGATCGACGGGAACCCGGCCGGGCGCACGCTCTTTTACCATAGCTGGCTCGACGTCGACAAGAATGCCCCGCAGACGTGGATCGGCCACGAGAAGAACGCGCTCTACGCGTGGGAGTGCGTGGCGACGAAGGTGAACCTCTCGCTCGAGGCCGAGGGGCGGGCCGATCGCGTGGAGACGTTGCCCGCGGGCGCGGCGCTCGTGGACCTCGTGGAGCGCATCCTGAACGACGAGGTGGCTGGCATCACGGGCGGGACGTCGCAGAAGCTCGACATGATCTTCAGCGACAACGTGCACATGACGCCGCTCGGCGTGTATTACCTCTCGCTCGTCACGTACGCGTCGATCTTCCGCGCCTCGCCGGTCGGCGCGGCCGTCCCCGCGGGCGTCGCTGCCGAGCCTGCGGCCGACATGCAGGAGATCGCCTGGAATTTCGTGCAAGCCTACTACGGCAAGCCGAAGCCGGGCGAGCACACGATGGAGGAGTGCCGGTCCTTCATCTCGCAGAACGTCTGCGCCTCGTTCTGGACGCTGCTGAACCAGCCGAACAACATCACCTCGTGCCAGAACGATTTCGCGAACGCGAACGCGACGCAGAACCCGTTCCGCTGGCCGGATCCGCAGTTGAATCTGTGGCCGGATCCCTGATCCATCAGGAAAAACCACGCAAAGGCAGGTCGGGGCGCAGGAGCCAGTTGTCCTCGGGGTAATACGCGTCCGCATCGACGACGTGCACGGCGTAGGCGTGCCTCGACCGCCCCGAGCGGTTCTCCGCGCTTCGATGCGGGAGCAGGCCGTGGAGCACGACCAGCGTGCCGGCCGGGACCTCCAGAGGAGTCGCGCCGTCCTCGACGAGCGGCGCCTCGTCGAGCACCTCGAAGCGCGTCCCTCCGCGCCCGTCCCGCAAGAAACGCTTCTTGAGCCCCTGCCGGTGTCCGCCGGGCACGGCCCACAAGCAGCCATTCTCGATCGTGGCGTCCTCCAGCGCGAACCAGAAGCCGGTGACGGTGACGGGATCGGTGTAGAGGAACGTCGCGTCCTGGTGACAGACCACCTCGCCGCCGATGTGGGGCTGCTTGAAGATGTACATCGATTGAATTAGGACCGGTCGCGCGAGGCCGAGCTCGGCCGAGAGCGCCGCGAGGGCGGGCGTGCGCGAGAATCGATCGAAGACCGGATCGAGGTCGTGCATCGCGTGGCCGATCTTGTTGAGCGCCCGGTCCCTGGGCACGCGCAGGCGGCCCTCCGGATCGAGCGCGCCCTCCTCGAAGAAGAAGCGGATCTCGCCGCCCGATTCGAGGAAATACGCGTCGGAGGTGCGCGTCTGCTCGTGGGTGCTGAAGACCGAGCGGTGCGCCTCCGGGTCGAAGTCTCGGACCATCTCCTCGACGCGGCGCCGGAGGGCCTCACACGCGTCGACCGAGACGAACCCGGGCAGGACGAGGAAACCGTCGCGCTCGAAGGCGTCACGGCGCTCGGAGGGGGCGATGGGCCGGGGCATGCGGAACCTCGTAGCCCTCCCGCGCCCGGCTGTCCATGGCTCGTGCGCGGCCGGCATTGCGCGGGGCCGGCGCGCGCCTTAGGCTGCGGCCCATGCATCGGCACCCCTGGCGAATCGTGCGCGCGCTCCGCGTGCTGCTCGCCTGCCTCGTGCTGCTGCTCCCGGCCGCGCCGGCGCGTTCTGCGCCGGCCGTGGTCGACACGGTGCTCGTCGTCGCGTACACGAGGGCCGCCGCGCAGGTCGCCCGAGCCGCGCCCGAGGTCGCGCCGAGACACGTCGAGGCGCCCCGGGCCGAGGTCGAAGCCCCGCCCAGGAAGGTGCCCTCGTTCGTCCGGACAGAGCCGCTCGCCGCGACCGCTCCGGACGCCTCGTCCGTCCCCGTCCCCGCCGAACGCTGGCTTTTGCATTGCGCGCTCCTTTGCTGAATTCGAGGGCCCTCTCGCGTGGCCTCTCGATTCATCAGCAAAGGAGAAAGCGATGTCGCCTCGGGACCCCAGCCCTCGCAGGAGGGCCTGGCGACGCTTCGTCCGTCGCCTTTTGTATTCGTTCCGTTCCATGGGCCGGATTGCCCTCGTGCTCGGCGCGGGCATGTTCCCCGGTATGCCGCCGCCGCCACCGCCGCCGCCTCCCGCGATCGAGGAGCAGGCCTCGGGCGGGAAAAAGCTCTCCGAGCTCTGAGACCTATCTCGACGCCGGTGAGCTGGAATCAATCCCCCGGGAACCGCCGGGCGAGCCAGGTCTCCACCTCCTCCGGGTGAAACTCGAACGGCCCCATCCCGCCCTTGTAAACGATGGCCCCCTTCTCGTCGATCACGTAGAGCCGCTCCGGCCAGGCCGCATAGGCCGCGTTCGCGGGGTTCTCGATCGGATCCACGAGGAGCGGAATGTCGTATTCGAAGCGCTTCACGAAGTCGGCGGCGATGGCCACGCGGCTCTCGGTGCTCCGCGGCTGCGGGTAGCAGACGTTGTGTTTCTCGTTCACGTCCATCTGCCATTCGTCGGTCGGGTGGGCCTCCTTGATGTAGACCGTGAGGAAACGGGCGCTCTTGCCATATCGCCCGAACATCGCCTCGAGGCGCTCGACCGAGCGCCGGAAGGGCGGTCATGTGAAGCTGCCGAAGATCAGGACGAGCGGCTTCTCCCCGATGTACGCGGAGAGCTTCTCCCGCCGCCCCTCGCCGAGCGAGACGAGCTCCACGTCGGGGGCCGCGTCGCCGACCGCGAGCCGCCCCTCTTCACGCTGGTCGTACCGCAACATGCCAATGACGTTGCGCGGCCCGATCCACCCCACGACGACCGCGCCCGCCGCCACGAGGAGCGCTGCGACCGAAACCAGGACCTTCTTCGTTCGGGACATGCCGGGTTGCTTACCATGTTCGCGACCCTGCCGTCGATCCCTTTTCGTTTAGAAAGGCCTCTCCAGGCTCCGCTTTGCATCCAGTCGCAATGGCGCCAAGCCCGCCGAGGCCGATCCGGCGGCGGCCGGCGGCGTGGCCGAGAGCTCCGCGACGCGGCTCTGCGCTTGTCTTTGCAGGTCGGCGAGCATGCGCCCGTCGAGGCCGCCCGGCGGGAGCGCGAGCAGCCTCTGATAATGGGCGAGGGCCTGCTCCTTTTGCCCGAGCTCCTCGCTCGCGACGCCCGCGCCGAGCAGCGCGGGCGCCGAGGCGGGCTCGTCCCCGAGCACGCCGCGGAAGACGTCGAGCGCGGCCGCCGCCTTCTTTTGCCGCACGAGCGCGAAGCCGAGCGCATTTCGTGTCTCCGGATCCGGCCGCATCTGCGCGGCGGCCCGGAGCGCGCGCTCCGCCTCCTCGACCTTGCCCGCGCCGAGCAGCGCCTGTCCGAGCGAACCAACGGCCTCGGCGCTCTTCGGGTCGAGCTCGGCGGCGCGCTGGAAATGCCGGATGGCGTCCATGGGCTTGCCCTGCTTCGCCCGCGCGCTGCCGAGGGCGAGGCGCGCCTCGAAGCTCTCCGCGACCTGGAGCGCCGCCTCGAGGTGCCCCGCGGCGCCCGCGAAATCGCCGTCGGCGAGCTCGAGCTGCCCGAGGCCCACGAGCGCCCCGGCGGCGTCCGGCTTCACGGCGAGCGCGGCCTGGAACTCGGCCTTCCCGCGCGCGGCGTCCTCCTTGCGGCTCATGAGCACGAGCCCGAGCGCCGTGTGCGCGAGCGGCGATTTCGGGTCGATCACGAGCGCCTCGGCGAACTTCATCTTCGCCCCCTCGGCGTCGCCCTGCCGGGCCAGGATGTTGCCGAGCGCGGTCAGGTACACGGGCGCGCGAGGTTTGTCGGTCTCGAAGAGCAGCTCGGCCTCGTAACGCGCGTCCTCGATGGCCTCGGGGGCGATCCGCGCGGCGCTCTCGGCGATGAGGTGGAGCCTGGCGCGCATGAGGGCGCGTTGCACGTCCGGATCCGTGGGCGCGAGCTCGCGCGCGTGTCCGTACGCCGCGAGGGCCTGCGCGAAGCGGCCGGCGCCGAGGGCCGCGTCGCCCCGCGCGAGGTGCTCACGCGCGAGCTCGGGGGTGCGGTCGCAGCCCCAGGCCAGCGCGGCGCAGAGGACGAGCGCGGGCAGGCGGCGGGCACGGGCGAGGGGCCTCGGGATCATCGGGCGGCGTTTTACGCTCGTGTCGGTCGCGAGGAAAGCCCGCTCGGCGGGGCCTGTCAGCGGCGCGCGGGCTCGGCCGGGTTTTCCAGGACCGGCGGCGTGAGCGGCTCGGCGGTCATGGCGCCGCGGGGGTCGACCTCCACGTCGGCCTGGAGAACGGGAGGGATCAGCGGCTCGGCGGTCATGGCGCCGCGGGGGTCGACCTCGACGTCGACACGAATCTCGGGCGGCGTGAGGGGCTCGCCGGGCTCGTTGAAGACCTGCGCCGGATCGATGACCCGCCGCGTGGTTTCCACGCCTGCGCCCGCGGGGGTCGGGGCCGCGGGGGGCGCGGGCGGCGGCGGCGTCGGGCTCCGGGGGCGCTCCGGGACGAACGCTTGATCGACGGTCACGGGTCTCGCCGCCGGGGGCTCGGGAGGCGCGCCCTGCCCGTTCCGGAGCAGGAGCGCCGCGCCCGCCGCGACGAGGCCTCCGAGCGCGACGAGGATCGGGATCTTCGCGCGCCCGGCGCCTTTACTCATTGTAATTGGAGCTGTTGACGCAGCGGAAGATGCGACTGTTGTTCTTGTCGCAGTTCCCTTCGAAGTTCGTCAGGTTCGTCGAGTTGATGCAGTACGCGTCGTCGTCGCCGGAGCGGTTGCCGATCCAGTCGCCGTTGAAGAGGACGGAGCCCGTGCCGTTCGCCTGGGCGAGCCGGTAGAGGTCGTTGTAGGTCGAGATGTGCCCGCCGAGCGCGGCGCAGACGTTCTGCGCGTTGTTGAAGGTCTGCGCGGCGAACCAGGTGGTGGCGCAGATGGTGTTCGAGCGGGCGATGCCGCCGAGGGTCGTCGTCGTGGTCGCGCCGATCGCGTTGAATGGCGCGGTGCATTGCCGCGGGCCGCGGCCGATGAGCTGCAGCCAGGTCGTGTTGCCGGCGTTGTTCGTCTTGCGATACCAGAGGTCCTGGTCGAAGAAGCTGCCGCCGATCTGCAATGCGTGGTTGTTGCCGCCATTCGAATGGCGCACGTCGATGAGGTGCTGCCACCCGGAGGCGTTCGGGTAGTAGTTCACGGGGGCCGAGGTCTCGAAGAAGCCGCTCCGGGAGCCCGTCGCGTCGGCGTTGTTTTTCGTCTCGGTGCGCGTGAGGCCATTGCCCCAGTAGACGATCCCGTCGGCCCGGATGTTGCCGGTCGCGTGGATCTGCTCGGCCGGGCTCGCGGTGCCGACGCCGATGACGCCGGGGAAGTAGTTGATGTTCGAGGTGCCGCCGTCGTATTGCAGGTACGGGCCATTGTCGTTGTGGATGCCGCCGCGGAACTGGGCCTGCGCCTGGAAGTAGACGGTGCCCGAATTGAAATAGGCGCCGCCTGGGACGACGACGTACGAGCTCGCGACGATGTACGGGTTCGCCGCGGTGAAGCGCAGGTTCCCGCCGGTGTCGGCGGCCGAGTTCACGCGCAGATAACCGTTCGCGTGGATGTTCGAGGCGGCGAACTGCTCGTAACCCGTGCCGGGGTTGTTGTACGTGCGCACGACGCCGTCGTTGCCCATGCCGAGCTGCGAGGCGACGACGCCTGGCCAGTGGAAGGCGATCCTCGGCGTGTTCGTCGTGCGGACCTCGATGGAGGCGGCGTCGTAACCCGTGCCGGCGCCGCCCGTGACGTCGAACCGGCCGGTGGTGGTCACCGTGGTGGCGTCGTCGGTGATGCTCGAGTTGCCGCCCGTCGTGGGGCCGGTGAATTTGACGATGGTATTGGTCGTGCCATTGATGTTGGCCGAGCCGGCGGGGCCCTGGGGGCCGACGGGACCCTGGGAGCCTTGCGGGCCCTGCGCGCCGGTGGCGCCGGCCGGACCCGCGGGACCTTGCGCCCCGGTGGGGCCGATCGGGCCCTGGATGCCCTGGGGGCCCTGCGCGCCGGTGGCGCCGACGGGACCCTGGGGGCCTTGCGGGCCTTGCGCGCCGGTGGCGCCTTGCGGACCGATGGGGCCCTGTGCGCCGGTGGCGCCCTGGGGGCCTTGCGCGCCGGTGGCGCCTTGCGGACCGATGGGGCCTTGCGCGCCGGTGGCGCCTTGCGGACCGATGGGGCCTTGCGCGCCGGTGGCGCCTTGCGGACCGATGGGCCCCTGGGGACCCATCGCGCCGGTCGCGCCCTGCGGGCCCATCGGACCGGTCGGGCCCATGGGTCCGATCTCTCCTTGAGGACCGGTGATACCCTGTGGCCCCATGGGTCCAACCGGCCCGGTGGGGCCTACGTCCCCCTGCGGGCCCATCGGACCGGTGGGCCCCATGGGTCCGATCTCACCCTGAGGACCGGTGATACCCTGTGGCCCCATGGGTCCAACCGGCCCGGTGGGGCCCACGGCCCCCTGCGGGCCCATGGGACCGGTGGGCCCCATGGGTCCGATCTCACCTTGAGGACCGGTGATACCCTGTGGCCCCATGGGTCCAACCGGCCCCGTGGGGCCTACGTCCCCCTGCGGGCCCATCGGCCCGGTCGGTCCCATGGGTCCGATCTCACCTTGAGGACCGGTGATACCCTGTGGCCCCATGGGTCCAACCGGCCCGGTGGGGCCCACGGCCCCCTGCGGGCCCATCGGCCCGGTCGGTCCCATGGGTCCGATCTCACCCTGAGGACCGGTGATACCCTGTGGCCCCATGGGTCCAACCGGCCCGGTGGGGCCTACATCTCCTTGCGGACCCATCGGCCCCGTCGCGCCCATCGGCCCCATCGGACCCACCGCACCCGTCACGCCCGTCGCGCCGGTCGCGCCGGTCGCGCCCACCGGCCCGATCGGACCGATCGGCCCGATCGGCCCCATCGCGCCCGTCGGCCCCATCGGCCCGACCGGACCCATCGGACCCTCGGGGCCCACCGGACCCATCACGCCCGTCGCGCCCACCGGACCCACGGGCCCGTCGGCGCCCGTCGGCCCCATCGGCCCCGTCGGCCCGACGAGGCCCGTCGGCGGGCCGACCCACTCGCCGTTGTTATTGATGACCTCGGTGCCGTTGATCGTGACGGTCGTCGGGTGGATGTCCCCGTTGACGTCGTTCGCGAGCAATGCATAGGGCACGCTCTGGATGGGCGCGCGCGGCAAGAGCTCGGGGTCGCTCTCGATCGTGATCCCGAGGTACCGGACCGAGCCGTCGAACACCTTGTCGAAGGGCACGAGCGAGCCGAGGGACACCGAGTAGAACCCCTCGTCGAACTCGATCGTGTGCTCCTCGCTCCACAGCGGCGCCTGCGCGTCCGGCGCGTCGTAGATCGCGAACCTCACGGTGAGCGGGCCGTTGATCGGCGTGTCGTTCGCGTCGAAGAGGCGTCCCTGGTTGGTGATCGTCAGCGGAACGGCCGCGTGCGCGCGCCGGATGGGGGCGGCGGCGACCGCAGCGAGGCCACCCACCAGAACCGTCGCCGCGAGCAGCCGTCGAATCGTGCGAAACCTCATGGGACGTCTCGTCCTTCGCGGGGGCTCTGCCGAGGAAAACCCGGGATCCCGCTCCGTATAAGCAGGCTACGCGTCCCCCGGGAGCGACGTCAATGGTGTTCTCGGCCCACGGCCGCGCTCATCTCGTCGGCGAGTTTTTCGAGCGCCTCGCGCCTCGTCATGGTCACGCGGGCGATGGCGCGGGCGAGCGCGGCCACCGGAGGGCACGCCTGGTTCGCCAGCCAATGACTCGCCGGCACCCTGCCCCGGATCCACGGCCGCGTGGATTCGAGCCGCTCCATGAGCGCGCGCTCGCCGAACGCCCGGTAGAGGAACGCCGTGTACGGGGAGGCGCCGAGGTCGAAGCTCGAAGGGCTCGCGCGGCCCTCCTCGAGCAGGCGGAGCAGGACGGGATCGAGGTCCTCGGCGGCGCCCGGGGCCCGCTGCAGGAAGAGCTCGGCCCGCAGGGGGTTCGTGTTGTGCTCGTCGGGCAGGCCCCCGAGGAAGAGCTCGATCGGCGCGTCGCCGCCCGTCGCGCAGGCAAACGCCTCCACGAGCGCGATCGTGTAGAGCTTGGCCCGGAGGTATCGTACGGCGAGCGTCATGTTGCGGCGGGCCTGGGCGATCCTCCTGGCGTGCACCTCGGGCGAGGGTTCGCCGCGGAACGAATGGAAGACCCGCTCTGCCTCGAGGGACGCGAGGAAGCCCTCCATGCGCTGCAAGGCGAGGCGATACTCGCCGTTGCGATAGGCGTTCGGCATGTGGAGGGCGGGGTTCGTCTCGGGCAAGAGACGCCAGGTGTTGTCGAGGAACCGCGCCGGATCGGCCTCGGCGAAGTTCTCGACGTCGCGGTTCGCGAGCCGCACCGCCGTGCGCACCGCGTCCTCGCAGGCATTCGCGTCGAGCGCGGGGATCCCGAGGTCGCGCAGGCGCCCGACCAGGCGGTCGAAGGCCGCCGCCTCGCGGAACGGGATCGTCGCCTCGATCCCCGCGGCGATCTCGGCGATGTGGCGAGGCGAGAGCAGCGGCGAGAGGCACTTGGCGGCGACGAAGGCGCTCGCGAGCTCGTTCAGGCCCGAGTACGGGGTGAGCTCGTCGCCGGGCTCGCGGCCGAAGACCCGGGCCACGAGCTCCGTGGTCGGATCCTCCAGCACGCCGAGGCCGAGCCGATAACCGGTCCCGTCGACGGGCGTGAGCAGGGGGCGGAGCAGGTCGTTCACCATCCGCGGAAACCCCTGATCCACCTGCACGTACACGACGTCGTGGAAGATGCCGGCGAGGGTCTCGATGGGGCCCGTCCCCTCCGTGATCGTGAGGACGTGCTCGTGGCTGTGGAATTCGCGGGACTGCCCGGAGAGGGCCTCGTGCACGAGGAACGTGGGGCGCTCGAGCTCCATGGCGTTCGGGCGAACGCCGAGCTTCGTGAGGGCATCGTCGAACCGGACGAGCAGCCGGTGAATCGTGGGGAGCCCTGCGTCCTCGGGAGGAAGGGGGAGCATGCCGTCCCATAACACGGCTGCCCCGGGGCGTGGGTGCCGTTTCTCTCGGGAGGGCGGTCAAGCGGCGGCGCGGGCGCGCTTCGGCTTCACCTTTGCCGGCTCGAGGCGCGTGCGCCGGAGCTCGAAGAGCGCGAGGTCCTTCTGCTTGGCCTCGATCATGAAATCGCTCGGCACCTCGAGCGCCGCCACGGCATCGCGGTAATCCTTGGGGTCGATGTAATCGGCGTGCGCGCCGGGCGGGCCGTCCGGCCTCTGGCTGGCGAGGTGGTGCTTGGGCCTGAGGCCGAGCGGCAGCCAGGTCGAATTGGCCATCCGGAAGAGCTCGGCGATGGGGACCACGGGATCCGAGGGCAACACCGCGTTGTGCAGCGGATCCGCGAGGAACGGCAGGCCGTGCTCGCGGGCGAGCGGGAAGACCTCGCGGGCGCTCCAGGTGCGGTCGTCGTGCTCGATGGCGATGCGGCGGCGGGCGTCGTCGGGCAAGGCGTCGAGCATCCGGTGCGCGGCGACCATTGCGGTGAGCCGATCGGGCGCGGCCCCGCCGACGTGGAGCACGACACGCGCCTCGGGGCCCTGGCCGAGCATGTCGAGGACCCGCGTGGCATAAAGCAGCTCCTTCTCCGCGGCCTCCCGGACCTCGGGGCGCGCCGAGGCGAGCGAGGCGCCGGCCGGGGAGGGGTGGAGGGAGAGCCGCTGGCCCGAGCGCCTCGCGATCTCGCCGATGCGGTCGAAATCCCGCGGGAAGTGCCTCCACCAGCGGAGCTCGTTCACGGGGTGCGAGGCGAGCGGGACGAGCCCCGAGCCGATGCGGAAGACCTGGATCCCGTGTTTCTCGTTGAAAAGGAGGATCTGCTCGAGCTCCGCGAGGTTCTGGGCGACGAGGTCGAGCAGGCGCGCGGGCGTGGCGTTGGCGACGCGGCAGGTGTGGCTCGCGCCGATCTTCAAGGACAAACTCTGGGCCACGTAGCCGAGGCGAAACGTTTCCATGGAGGCGAGCGTCTAGCGCCGGCGCCCCCGATCCGGGAGCCCTATTCGAGTCGCGGGCCGGGCCCGATGTGGTTTTCATGGGAGCCGCGGCCGAGACGAGGGAAGCGAGGGACGAACGAGCCGAGGCATGGCCCGCGGATCCCGCGGCGATGGAGGCCGGGCGCGCGCTCCTCCGCGCGAACACGCGTGGTCGCTTCGTGCTCGTGCCCGACGGGGACGTGGACGGTTTGTCCGCGGGGGCGATCGCGCTTCGAGCGCTCGAGAGGCTGGGGGCCGAGGTGGTGGCCGTCTTGCCGGGCAAGGGGGAGCACGTGCATACGGACGCGCTGCGGGCGCGTATCGTGGCCGCGCGGCCGGACGTGCTCGTGGTGCTCGACATGGGCAGCCGCGGCGAGCCGATCGTCGCGGGGCTTCCGACCTTGCTCGTCGATCATCACGCGCCTCTGCGTGGTTTTCCGCCGGGCGCGACCGTGGTGAGCGCCTTTGGCCACCCGCCCGTGGCGGCGACGAGCCTGCTCGCGTGGCACCTCTTCCGCGAGGTCGCCGCATTGCAGGATTGCGCCTGGCTCGGCCTGCTCGGCGCGGTCGCGGACCTCGGGGCCGAGCCCATGCCGGACGTGGTGAAGCGGATGATGGGCGGGGTTTCACGCACGAGCCTGCGGGAGGCGATCGTGCTGCTCAATGCGCCGCGGCGCTCGGCCGCGCACGACATCACGTCGGCCTGGGAGGTGCTGCTCCGCGCGCGGGATCCGGCGGACGTGGCGAAGGGGCGCGTGCCGGGGGTGGAGAAGCTCCGGGAGGCGCGGGCCGAGGTCGCGGCGGAGGTCCTCCGGTGTGCGCGCGCGAGGCCCTATTTCGGGGGAAACGTCGTGGTCTTGCCCTTCCGCTCGGGCGCGCGGGTGCACCCGCTCGTGGCCCAGCGCGCGGCCGCGCGGTTCGCGGATCGGATCGTGATCGCGGCGAATTACGATTACTTGCCGGGCCGCGTGAACTTCGCGATGCGGAGCCGCGCCGAGCGGGACCTCTTGCGGTATTTGCACGGCGTCGGCGCGCCGCTCACCGGAGACTCGGGCCACGGGCACCCGGGCGCGACGGGCGGGAGTATGCCTTTCGAGGATTTCGAGCGCCTGCTCGTGGCCATGGGGTTCGAGGCGCCGCCGCCGCGGCCGTGAAGGCGGGCGGCTAGTTCTTGCCGAAACCCTCGCGGATGTAAACGATCGGCCCCGCCGCGGTGTACGCGTATCGATAATTCTTGCGGGATTGCTTGCGGGCCTCGGCCAGGTACGCCTCGAACGTGCCCTCCTCGCCGATCGACGCGTGGTACGTGCCGAGCTTGCGCTCCGGGTCGAGGTACGAGGCGGCGGTGTTCGAGGACTCGGTCTCGCTCGAGGTCGTGAGCCACTCGCTATACGATTGGCCCGTCGCGTTCGCGCCGAGCTCGAACCAGCCCTTCTCGGGCGCGCTCGAGTACCAGCGGTTCTTCGCGAAGGTCACGCCCGCGTTGTAGCCCTGGTTGAAGAAGCGCACGAGCTCCTCGCCCCGGAGCGGCGACTGGAAATCGTTGCCCTCCACCTTCACGTTGACGAGGGCGGTCGTGGAGAAGCGGATCCCGCCGCGCCAGTCGTAGACGACGTTGTCCCGGATCGTGAGCTCCGTGATCGCCTCGTTCGGCACCTGCATCGGGTCGTATTTGCGGGTGAGCTCGAACGCGACGTGATTTCCGCCCTCCGTCTTGTCGTGCGCGAGGATGTTGCCCTCGATGACCGCCGACTTGATGTTGCCGATCTGGATCCCGACCCCGCGAGGCTCGGCCGCCGTGATGTCGCCCGAGTCGCGCACGACGTTGCCGATCACGCTGCCCGTGACGCCGCCGGGGACCGGCGTCGCCGAGCCGTTCGTGAGCCCGAACGAGAAGCCGATCGGGTTGTCGATGACGAGGTTGCCCTCGACGACGCCGCCCGCGCGCGCCTGGAACCCGTGGCTCGCCGCGCGTGTCGAGATGTTGCCGCGGATCGTCACCTTCGAACACGACGACTGGATGTACATGTTGTGGTTGAAGTTCGTCGCGTTCGCCCCCGGGACGAGCGAGCTCCAGCCATTGTGATCGAAGATGTTCCCCTCGAGCACGAGCACGTCGACGTTCTGCGCATAGAGGCCCTCGGAGTTGTCGAGCTGGACGTCCGGATCGGGGTCTTCGATCTCGTAGGCGTCGACGATGACCGAGCGGCGCAGCCGGACGTTCGTGATCTTGCCTTGAATGCCCTGGATGCTGACGTTGCCCGTGTAGGCCTCGACCATCAGATCCTCGAAGAGGAGGTCCTCGCCCTGGGCCAGCCACATCACGCCCTCGTCGCCCGCGGGGCCCACGAAATCGGGGCCATCGGGGTCGCGGGTATGCGCGTAAAAATGCAGGCCCACGAAGGCGAGGTGCCCGAGCGTGCTGCCGGGGTCGGCGTAGAGCCCGCGCTTCGCGCCCGTCTTCAGCAAGGGCCGCGCCTCGGCCTCGCCGTAGGTGGAGACGAGCATCGGCTCGGAGGCGCTCCGGCCCGAGAGCGTCCACGTGCCGAGCCCCTCGTTCCAGGCGTCGCCGCGCTTCAAGAGCAGCCAATCGGGATATCCGTCGCGCAAGAGCTGCTTGCCCTTGTTGATGGTCTTGACGGCGGTCTCCGGCGTGAGGCCGTCGTTCTCGTCGTTGCCGTCTGCGCTCGATACGTGAATCTTTTGCGTGTCGGCGCTCTCCTGGAAGTTGGTCCATCCCACCGTCGGATCCCACATCGGGCCCGCGTCGGCGCCGCCGCTGCCGCCGGCGCCTCCGACGCCGCCCGCGCCCCCGACGCCGCCGCCTGCGCCGCCCGCGCCGCCCACGTTGGTGCCCGTCGAGGTCGGTCCGCTCGTGCTCGGGTTGGGCTCGGAGCCGCAGCCCTGCGCGAGCGCGAACGCCCCGAGGACTCCGAGGATCACAGGGGCGGCGGCGAATGAAGCCGAACGAGAGATTCTGGCAAGCATGACAATCTCCAGCGCGTGTCCCTCGCCGGGATGGCGGGGAGGGATTCAATCTCACGGAGTTTCATGCGAGCCGTCAAGCGCCGTCGAGGTCGGTTCCGTGCGGCACGAAAGCGGGCGCGCCCATTGACACGAGAGGGGCTTGACGCCGCGTGTCCCCGGGTCTTCGATGACGCGCTTGCCTACTCGCGCGAGGAGCTTCACCGTGATGTTATCGATCCGCTCGCACCGGCGCGCCTTGCTCACCCCGCTCCTCCTGGTCCCGCTCGGCGCGGCCTGGGGCGGCGCGGGTTGCAGCGGCGAGGTGCCGCGCGAAGGCTCCTCCGGCCCGGCGAACGCCGATTCCAAGCCCAGCGTGATTCTGCACGAGGTGACGGCGCTGCGCGAGCGTTTCCCGGCGCAGGCGGCGCGGATCCTCGACGCGGACGGGCGCTTCGTGGGGATCGACGAGGGTTTTTCCCCGGCGCCGGGCGGCGCGCAAAAGGCGCCCATCGTGCGCTCGCCGGCCTCCCCCGTGGGTGGCCCGATCGTGGAGGCGCGTGGAGGCGCGTGGCCCGCGCCGGGTGGGCTCTCCGTGCGTTTGCCTCGCCGCGCCGAGGACCCCGTGCGTTTCGCGCTCCCCGGGGGTTTCGAGGTACACGTGCGCGAGATCGGCGCGGCAGGCGAGGGCGCGGTGGCCGCGCATGCCGTGGCCTACGGGCGGGTGGACGGGACTTCCTTCTGGACGGTGACCCCGACGGGATACGAGGAATGGTTGTGGCTCGAGCGTGGCGTCGCCACGTCGGAGCGGCCGGCCGTGGTGTGGACGCTCGAGGGCGCCGAGGTGCGGCAGGCGGGGGACGCGGTGGTGCTCGTCGACGAAAGGGGCGCCGCGCGTATCCGCGTGACGGCGCCGGAGGCGTTCGCGGCGTCGGGCCGGCCGGTCTCGGCGCGCCTCGTCGCGCCACGCGCGGGGACGATCGAGGTATGGGTCGACGGAGGCGGCGAGGAGGTGCTCGTCGATCCGGCGTGGACGCCGACCGGCGCGCTCGGTGAGGCGCGCGGATATCACACGATGAACGTGATCCCGGGCGGCAAGGTCCTCGTGGCCTCGGGGTTCGGCGCCGGGTATTTGACCTCCAGCGAGGTGTACGATCCCTCGACCGGGGCGTGGTCCTTCGCGAAGCCTGCGGCTTATGGGCGCGCGGGCCACCAGTCGGCGTCGCTCCCGGATGGCAGCGTGCTCGTGACCGGCGGCTGGGACGGCGGCGCCGGTTGCCTCGAGGTGACCGAGGTTCATTCTTCCGAGAAGGGCGAGTGGTTCATCGCGGCTCCGCTCTCCGTCGGCCGTTGCCTCGTCTCGGTGACGGCGCTCGGCAATGGCAAGGTGATGGCCGCGGGCGGCAGCAACATCGGCGGCGCCGCGCACGCCTCGGCGGAGATCTACGATCCGGCGACCAATACCTGGTCACCGGCCGGGTCGATGAGCGTGCCGCGTGTCCAGCACGCGCTCGTGTCGCTCCTGGATGGCAAGGTGCTCGCCATCGGCGGCGCGTCGACCTCGCTGTCGTCGCCGCACAGCTCGGTGGACCTCTATGATCCGGCGACGAACACCTGGTCCCCCGTCGCCCCGATGAATACGGCCCGCCAGGTCGCCACGGCGACGCTTCTGTCGTCGGGCAAGGTCCTGGTCGCCGGAGGGACGACGACCGCCAATGCGGTCCTCGCGAGCGCGGAGCTCTACGATCCGGAGACGAATACCTGGTCGTCTGCGGGGACGATGGGCAGCGGGCGGCACCTCCACACGGCCACGGCCCTCCCGGGCGGCCGGGTGCTCGTCGTGGGCGGGCTGCTCTCGGACGGCTCGGTGTCGGGCACCGCGGAGCTCTACCATGCCGACACGAACACCTGGACGTCCGCGGGGACGCTCGCCGCCAAGCATCATCACCACGCGGCCGCGCTGCTCGACAATGGCGCGGTCCTCGTCGCGGGCGGGCTGAACGCCGGTATCGGCATCGACGCCGCCGAGCTCTACACCGGCACGAGCCTGCTCGGCGCGGCTTGCGGGTCCGACCTCGATTGCGAGAGCAGCTTCTGCGTCGACGGCGTCTGCTGCGACACGGCCTGCGATGCGGGCGCCTGCGACGCGTGCTCCGTCTCGGCCGGCGCCGCCACGAATGGCATCTGCGCGCTGCTCAGCGGCACGTCGTGTAGTGATGGGGATGCTTGCAGCCAGGTCGACACGTGCCAGGAGGGCGTGTGCGTCGGGGCAGACCCGGTCGTCTGCGCGCCGATCGACGATTGCCACGAGGAGGGCGCCTGTGATCCCGTGAATGGTGTCTGCTCGTACCCGGCCAAACCAGATGGCATTTCCTGCGGGGGCGGCACGTGCCAGGACGGCGCGTGTATGTCCGACGGGACCGTGGGCGCAGGCGGGAGCGGCGGCGGCGGAAGCGGCGGCGGCGGCGGAAGCGGCGGCGGCGGCGGCGGAAGCGGCGGAAGCGGCGGCGGCGGCGGCGGCGGCGGCGGCGCAGGCGGAATCGGAGGCACGGGCGAAAGCGGCGGCTCGAATACCGGCGCGGGTGGGGGCGCGCCTGGCATCGACCCGAGCCTGAGCGGCGGCTGCAGTTGCCGGACGAGCGGGCCCACGACGCCAGGCCTCCCGGTCTCCGCGGTGACGCTCTTGCTCGGGATTGTCGTACGACGTCGCCGCGGGCGAGCGGGGTAGACCGTCGCTGTATCGGCGCGTAGTGTCCGGGCGCAAAATCGCTTGACAAGGCCTGGCCACTTCGCAGACCGTGGCCCGCGATGCGTCCGGACAATCATTTTTGCATGAGCTGGGTTCTCCTCGCCGCCCTCGTCGGGGCCGGCTCGGGCTGTGGCAACAAGGAGGGCGCCGCGGGGAGCGCGACGCCGGCGACCTCCGGCGCTCCGTCGGCCGCCGCGCCCGCGGGGAGCGGCGCCGCGCCTTCCGGGGAGAGCGGCGGCGGGGCGGTCGCGCAGCCGACGACGCCCCCCTCGACCGGGACCATCCAGGTCAGCGTGAAGGACCTGCAGCTCTTCCACCCGTTCTCGTCCGAGCGCGCCATGCCGAACGTGCGCGACAACGGCACCTACAGCACCCGCGACCAGAACTCGGCGTATGGCGTGGGCGTCATCGTCGAGGCGACGAACGACACGGGGGAGGTCCTCTCGGACGCGTGGTTGGAGGGGAACGTGCGGTTCCTCAATGGGGACCGCGAGGTCGAGTGCAAGTTCGGCCCCGACTCGGTGGGCGATTATTACAACACGACGTACACGCTCCATTTCAACAACGTCCCCGAGGGCGCGAAGGCCGATCCCTTCACGGGAGAGAAGCCCACCGCCTGGAAGAACGAGAGCAGCTCCACGAACGAGCGGGTATGGCGGCCGGGCGAGCGGATCCGGTTCGTGGCGCGGAAAAACGAGTGCGAGTCGGTCGTGCTCGCGGACATGCCGCCCTCGCAGATCCGGGGACGCGTCCTGGTCAAGGCGAACAAGGTGTTCGTGAAATCGTACGCCTCCACGTTCGACGAGGCGGACTTCGATCTCGCGCTCGTCGGCGACGCCGTGCGGATCCGGGACAAGGCGTCCGGGCACGTGGCGTTCGTGCCCGTCCGCGAGGAGGCGGAGGGCAATCGGAGCGCGCGGTACAACGTCCTCTCGATGACGGCGGCCAAGGACGCCAGCAAGGACGCGCCCGCCGTGCCGCTCACGCACCTCGAGCTGCGGTATCCGATCCGGTACACGCGGGCCGACATCCTCGAGAGCCCGCCGCTCGAATTCGATCTGCCGCCGCAGTCGATGACGCTGCAAATGGTAAAACTCCCGTCCGGCGAGGCGGTGCACGCGTCGGGCAACGTCCTCGTGTACGTCAAGGAGAACAAGGTCGTCTACCAGGACATGGCGAAGGCGAAGCTCAGCCTGCTCGGGATCACGCGAGAGGACGTGCCGGGGGCGATGCCGGAGGTGAGCTTCACCAAGAACGAGCTCACCGGGTCGGTGAAGAGCGCCTCGATCACCGAGCACGCGGACGACACGGCGCTCTCCAAGGGGCAACGCAAGCTCAGCGTGACGTGGAACCTGCACCTGCAGGGCGACGGCATCGACAGGCGGCTGCGGGTGCCGTTCGACATCGCGTCGAGCGAATACGAGAAGGCGTCCGCGGACCTTTCGCAGGTGGACGGCGGCGACGCCGCGGCGGTGGCCGAGGCGAAGGCGGCCGAGGCGAAGGCGAAGGCCGCGAAGAGCGCCGCCGAGACGAAATACAAGAATGGCCTCAAGGGCGAGCGCGAGAAGCTCGCGAAGGCCTTCCCGTGCGCCGACGTGAAGATCGCGACGAACCGCGGGACGAAGAGCGCGTCGAATGGAAAGGCCGTGGGCGAGGCGTGCAAGGCGCTCGTCACGGGCAGCGACGACCTCGAGGTGACGATCACGTACACGCTGGATCGGTACGAGATCCCGGTCGCGCTCGTGTACTCGCTCGCCGGCGAGTTCACCTGGAGCCCGATCGCGAGCGCGCCGCTGCTCAAGCTCGATCCGCGCTGAGCGAGCGCTTCAGCAGAGCCGCTCGCAGGCGTATTGCCCCCGGATGTTCGCCAGGAAATACCTCCCCAGCGAGGGCGCGTGGAGGAGGCCCTCGTGCACCTCCGGAGGCACCTCGCTGTAGCGGTAGAGCCTGCCCTCCTTGAACTCCAGGTCGAGCTCGCGCGTCTCGGGGTTGTAGCCGACGCTGCGCAGGCTCGTGGACGTCACCGGGACGCGCGGCGGGAAGTCCTCGGCTGCCTCGGTTTCACACGGACGAACCCAGTCCGCGGGCAAACCCTGATCACCCATGCTCGAGCGGCGGTTCTGCATGCAGGACACGTTCCTGGACGAACGTGCCCTCTCCGCGACGAACCTGCCGCCCTTCTTCGTTCGTCGGCGGCTCTCCGACAAACCGAGGTTCGTACCCTCGCGCCGGGTCGCAGCCAGGGAGGCGGACGGGCACGAGCGCCGGGGGCATGCGCGATGCATCCCGAGCGCATCGAGGCGCGAGAGGCGCGTCCGCGGCAGACAGGAGAGAATCGTGATGCGGAAGGAAAAATCGAGGCCCGACGATCGAAGCGAGCCCGAGGTGCCGCCGAACAGCCCGCCTCGGGCGCCGACGGCGGACGCCGAGGGGAATATCCCCCCGCACTCGCTCCACACGCCGACGCCCCCGGAGACGCAGCCGTCGGACCCGAGATATTACGAAAAAATACCCAAGCTGCCGGGCGATCCCTGAGTCGAAGCGCCCCCGCGCCTCGTTCGCTCTAAGCGCGCGCGCTCGAGCGTCGACGCGTGGGCGCTTTCTCCTCCGCCGGGACACGCGCCAGCATCTCGCGCCGGACCTTGGGCAGGTCCTTCTTCGGCAACCTGCGCACGATGTCGGCGATCCGGCCGCGATCGTCCTCCTCGGGGAACGTCACCAGATCCATCGGCAAGGCCTCGAGCGCGCGCGCGATGCGCTCGAGCGTCTCGACCGTGATCGCCGCGAGCCCGTGCTCGACGCTGGAGAGATGGCCCTTCGATAGGCCACCCGCGTCCGCGAGCTGGGCCAGGGACAGGTTCCGCTCGACGCGAAGCGCGCGGATACGAGCGCCAATCTTGGAAGTGAAGGGAGCAGCCGTCTTTCTTCTGGGCATGCCGTGACTATGCCACAGCCGAGGGCCCAGCCAAACATGATTCCGCCACGTTCATGTGAAGTTTTACTTAGGCGAACATTCCGTTCTCACACGGGGGCGCGCCAGAACCGTGGATCCACGGCCTGGATCGCGGGCGCGCGGGCGGCGTCGAGGGGCGACGGCGGGCGCGTGCACGACCCCGGGGGCGCGCGCTCGAAGGGCACGCGCGCTTCAATGACGGCTTGTAATTTCGACCGTGACGGACCATGACTTGCCCATGGCTGCGCATGCGTCGTTCCAGGAGGCTCTGCCGCGCGCCGTGGCGGCGTGCGCGCTCCCGCTCGAGGGGGCGCGGCACGATCATGATGCATTGCTCCATGCGATCGGGGATTCGACGCTCGTGCTGCTCGGCGAGGCGTCGCATGGGACGCACGAGTTCTACAGCGAGCGCGCGCGCCTGACGCGCCGGCTCGTCGAGGAGAAGGGTTTCTGCGCCGTCGCGGTCGAGGCGGACTGGCCCGACGCCTATCGTATCAATCGTTTCGTCCGAGGCAGGGGCCCGGATCCCGGGCCGCTCGAGGCGCTCGGCGGGTTCGAGCGTTTCCCCGCCTGGATGTGGCGAAACACCGACGTGCTCGATTTCGTGCGGTGGCTCCGGGAGCACAACGACGCCCACCCCCACCACGCGGCCGGGTTCTACGGGCTCGACCTCTACAGCCTGAACACGTCGATCGAGGCCGTCCTCGCTTATCTCGATCGGATCGACCCCGAAGGCGCCGAGCGCGCGCGGCGACGTTACGGCTGCTTCGAGGTCTTCGGGCACGACACGCAGGCGTACGGGTATGCGACGAGCCTCGGGATGGCCGAGTCGTGCGAGGACGAGGTCGTCCGGCAGCTCCTCGAGCTCCAGCGGCGCGCGCCCGAATACGCCCGCCGCGCGCCGGACGCGGACGGCGAGGACGAAGCGTTCTTCGCCGAGCAGAACGCGCGCCTCGTGAAGAACGCGGAGCGATATTACCGCGCGATGTTCCGGGGCGGCGCCGCCTCGTGGAACCTGCGCGACGAGCACATGGCCGAGACCCTCGACGCGCTGCGGGCGCACCTCGGGCGTCACCACGATGCCCCCGCGAAGATCGTCGTATGGGCGCACAACTCGCACCTCGGCGACGCGCGCGCGACCGAGATGTCCCGCGAGGGCGAGCTCAACGTGGGCCAGCTCGTCCGGGAGCGACACCCGGACGCATTTTCGATCGGATTCACCACCTATGCGGGGATGGTCTCGGCCGCGTCGGGCTGGGGCGCCGAGGTGGAGCAAAAACGCGTGCGGCCGGCCCGCCCCGACAGCTACGAGGCGGTCCTGCACGCCACGGGCCTCGACCGCTTCGCGCTCCTCTTGCGGGATCCGAGGCTCTCGCCGCTCCACGTCGAGCGGCTCGAGCGGGCCATCGGGGTCGTCTACATGCCGGCGACCGAGCGGGCGAGTCATTATTTCTACGCCGACCTCGCCGCCCAGTTCGACGCGGTCATTCATTTCGACGTGACGCGGGCGGTCGAGCCGCTCGAGAAAACAGCGCGCTGGGAAGCCGGCGAGGCGCCGGAGACGTATCCGACCGGCCTCTGAGCCGCGAGCGTGATGGAAGGGGCTTCCCGCCCGCGCCGCGAGCCCTAGGAGGACACGCATGCCCTCGTCGCTCGCATGCCGAGCCCGCCCGGCGGCTCGTCGATCGTGGAGGGCCGCGGAGGATGCATGTTCGACTGGCTGATCGTGGGCGCAGGGTTCTCGGGGAGCGTGCTCGCCGAGCGGCTCGCGCGTGGGTCCGGCAAGAGGGTCCTCCTCATCGACAAGCGCCGCCACATCGGGGGCAACGCGTATGACCATTACAATGACGATGGATTGCTCGTCCACGCGTACGGCCCCCACATCTTCCACACGAGCTCGAAGGAGGTCTTCGATTACCTCTCGCAGTTCACCGCGTGGAGGCCGTACCAGCACCGGGTGCTCGCGTCCGTCGACGGGCAGCTCGTCCCGATCCCGATCAACCTCGATACCATCAATCGCCTGTACAACCTGCGCCTGACGTCGTTCGAGCTCGAGGCGTTTTTCGCCGAGCGGGCGGAGAAGGTCGAGCGGGTCCGGACGAGCGAGGACGCCATCGTCAGCAAGGTCGGTCGCGAGCTCTACGAGAAGTTCTTCCGGAGCTACACGCGCAAGCAATGGGGCCTGGATCCCTCCGAGCTCGACGCCTCGGTGACCGCGCCCATCCCGGTCCGCACGAGCCGCGACGACCGGTATTTCACGGACACCTATCAGTCGATGCCGCTCCACGGCTACACGCGGATGTTCGAGCGCATGCTCGACCACCCGAACATCAAGATCATGCTCGGCGTGGACTTTCGCGAGGTCGAGAGGGACATCCCCCACGACCGGGTCATCTACACGGGGCCGGTCGACGCCTATTTCGATTTTTGTTACGGCAAGCTCCCGTACCGCTCCCTCGAGTTCCGGTTCGAGACGAAAAGCGTGGAGGTCTTCCAGCCGGCGCCGGTGGTGAACCACCCGAACGAGCACCCGTACACGCGCGTGACGGAGTTCAAGTACCTCACGGGGCAGGAGCACCCGAAGACGAGCCTCGTCTACGAATACCCACGCGCCGAGGGCGACCCCTGCTACCCGATCCCGCGGCCCGAGAACGTCGAGCTCTACCGCAAATACGAGGCGCTCGCCGCGGCCACGCCCAACGTCCATTTCGTCGGGAGGCTCGCGACGTACCGCTATTACAACATGGATCAGGTGGTCGCGCAGGCGCTCACGCTCCACGCGAAGCTCACCGGGCTCCCAGCGGCCCCGACGGCGCGCGCCGCTCGGCCGAACCCGAGGGCCCCGGCGAGCATCCCGGGCATTCCGGGAATCTGCGGCCCCACCTGAGCGCGCGTTCGAGGCCCCCCGGCGCGATATCACTCCCTGTCACTCCGTAACGTAAGATCCGCGGATTCCCGTCGTCATAAATCGTGCCTCCGGGACGATCGAGCTTGCTCGTCCTCGAAGTCGTGCTGATGTTGACCGAGCTCAGGTATGGCACGACGAAATTCTTCACGAGGGCCCTCGGGGCAGGTCTCGCGGCGCGTGGCGCTGCAGGGGCTCGGGGCCGGGATCGGCGCCGCGGCGCTCGGGGGCGGGTGCGCGCCGGGGCCCGATCGTTGCGAGACCGGCCCCGCGTCGCCGGACGTGGTCCCCGATTTCGACGCCCATGGCGCGCCGACGGCGAAGCGATTGCTCGCCGGGATCGACACGTTCGTGGTCCTGATGCTGGAGAACCGCTCCTTCGACCACTTCTTCGGGGCGCTCGCGCTCGATCCCGATTACCCGGCGCGCGACGCCGTCGACGGGCTCCTCGGCGACGAGACGAACGAGGACGACGAGGGCAACGTCATCGCCATGCACCGGCCGGAGGTGGCCTGCGAGCATCACGGCCCGCTGCACTCCTGGGACGCGGCGCACCAGGCCTTCGCCGAGGGGAAAAACGACGGGTTCGTCCGGGCGAACATCGGGTCCGCGTTGCGGCAGAGCGACGCGATGACGTACCACGATCGCAGCCAGATCCCGCTGTTTTACGCGCTGGCCGACCAATACGTGGTCTGCGACCGCTGGTTCTCGTCCGTGCTCGGGCCGACCTGGCCGAACCGGTTTTTCCTCCACGCCGCGACGTCGAACGGCCTCACCACGAATGACCCGATCACGGACGGGCCGGCGACGTTATGGGAGAAGCTCGGCAAGGGCTGCTGGTCCGCGAAGGCCTACACCGCCGGGCCCGCGCTCTGGTACCACGCGGGTTTCCGGGGGCGGCCGCTCGGCGGCAACGAGCCGATGGTCTCCGCGCGGATCGAGGCCTTCTTCCAGGAGGCCCGCGCCGGCAACCTGCCCAATTTTTGCCTCATCGACCCCGATTTCTGGTCGTCCGATCTCCACCCGCCGCACAGCCTCGCCCTCGGCGAGGCGCTCCTCGGCAGCATCGTGCGCTCGATGCAGGAGAGCCCGCAATGGGGCCGCTCGCTCCTCCTCGTCACGTTCGACGAATACGGCGGCTTCTACGACCACGTCCCTCCGCCGACGACGGTCGATCCGCGCCCGGCGTTCCGCCAGCTCGGCTTCCGCGTCCCCTCGCTCGTGATCGGCCCCTCCGTTCGCCGGGGCGAGGTCGTCTCCACCGTGCTCGAGCACGTCTCGATCGCCTCCACGCTCGCCACGCGCTTCGGCATCGAGAGCCTGGGGCCGCGCATGGACGCGACGGCCGACCTCTCCTCGTGTATCGACCCCGCGCGGGTGGGTTTCCCCCCGGGGCCCATGGGCAAGCTGCCGCGTATCGAGCTCGATCGCAGGCGCGTCGAGGCGGTCAGCTTTCGTTTTACCAGCCAACCGGGTATCGACGCGGCGATCCGCGCCGGCGCCATCGGCCTCGACCGCATCGACACGCGCTCGCACGAGGAGCGCCTCGGCTCCTTGCTCCGTCACGCCGAGGAGCTCGAGGTGGCGAGGGTCCACGGATGAGGCGCTCGGCCGTCCACGCCGCCGCCCTCGTGTTCGCCCTCGCCGCGGGGGCGACGCGGGCCGACGCCGCCGAGCAGGCGGCCGCGCCCGAGGCCAAGCGCCCGCTGATGCTCCCGCCGCTCGCGCGGAACATGGTGCGCGTGCAGGGCACCGTGCGCCCCTTCTTCAACCTGCTCGGGCCGGGCGGGGGCGCGCTCGGGGACCTCTCGGTCGAGTATTATTTCCAGCGGCCCTTCAAGATCGGCGTCGAGCTCTCTCCGTTTGCGTTCGTCCTCGTCCCCGAGGGGCCGGGCACGATCGTGCACGCCCGCGCGCGCGTGGCCTTCTCCTCCGATTACGTCGAGGTGGGCCTCGGTGTCGGCGGACGAATGCAGTATTTCGGCCCGAGCGGCCTCTCCGTGGCCCCGGCGATGCGCCTCGGGAGCCTGGACGGCGCGAACCTGCGGCTGGAGATGGGTTACTCCTACATCCGCAATTACTACACGCAGCAGGCGCAATTCGCGCTCTCGCACCTGACGGGCGGCGTCGACGTGCCCGTGACGCGGCGACTCGCGATCACCCTGGACGGCGGATATGGCGTCGACCTCTGGGCCTATGCGACCCTCGGCGTGCGGCAATGGATCGTGGGGAACGGCGGGCCGGGATCACTCGCGATCGGAGCGTCGACGGGCCTCGTGTGGGTGGTGGATCGGTTTCCTTGCCAGTACGGCGACATCGAGCCGTGCCGCGGGGCCGCCTGGGGCCTCGGGCCGACGATCGCCGTCCGGGTGGATCGGCGCTTCTGAGGGCGCCGAACCGTCAATACATTGGCGTGCCGCCGCTGCCGCCCGTCCCCGTCGGGCAGGTCAACGAGCCGACCGTGTAACAGCTTCCGGTCGGGACGTCGCAGCAGTTGGAGGCGCCTTGCGGGGCCGCGGGGCAGGTGTTCTGGCAGTCGAAGTCCGCGGTGCACTGCGAGGTGCACATCGGCCCGCCGCCGCTGGAGGAGCTGCTCGACGAGCTGCTCGACGAGCTGCTGGCGGGTCCCGCCCCGCCGAAGCCGCCTTCGCCGCCGCCGCCCTCGCCCCATCCGCCGCCTTCTCCGCCGAAGCCGCCGTCGCCGCCGGAAGGCTGGTTGCCGAACTCCGGCCGCTCGGCCGTCGCGCAGGCCGTGAAGCTCGCGGCGAAGAGACCAAGGACCAACCAGGTGACGCTAGCGTATTTCACGAGTTTGTGGTCTGACGTTACCCGAATGCCGGGCCGTCCACAACTCCCTCTTCGCCGATCTCGACAATGACGAACGACGCGGCCCCCAGGCCTTCCCGCGCGCCGCAGCCCCGTGCGACAATTGCAGCGTTGTCAGAAGTGACGAAACGTCGCCCGGCCTGGCTCGGCCTCGCCCTCGTTTTGCTGCTCGGCGTCATCGTCTACGCGCCCGCGATTCGTACGCCCTACCTGCTCGACGATTACCTCCAGGCGTCGATGATCGAGGGCACGTTCCCCGGCGAGCGTGGCCCGTTCGAGCTCTACGACTTCATCAACGACGCGGATCGCTCGAGCCTCGTCGAGCGCGGCATGCTCCCCTGGTGGGCGCACCCCGAGCTCGAGATCCGCTTCTTTCGCCCTCTCGCGAGCGCGCTCCGATATTTTGAGCACAAAGCGTTCGGCGGCGCCCCGCTCCTGATGCACCTGCACTCGTTCGCCTGGTGGGCGGCGATGGTGCTCGGCGCGCGTGCCCTCTTCCGGCGCGCGCTCGCGCCGAGGGCCGCCGCGATCGCCACGGCGGTCTTCGCGCTCGCGCCCGCCCACGCGATCCCGCTGGCTTGGCTCGCCAACCGCGAGGTGCTGCTCTCGCTGACGTTCGGGATCGCGGGCCTCGCCGCGCACGTGCGATGGCGCGAGGGGCGGAGGCTCGGCGACGCCGCGCTCGCGACCTCGCTGTTCACGCTCTCGCTCTTCTCCGGGGAGTACGCGGTCTGCTTCGGCGGCTACGTGCTCGCCCTCGAGATCGTGGGCAGCCGCGAGAGCCTCCTCCGGCGCGCGGCGTTCGTCTCGACCTTCGTCTTGCCCGCGGCGGGTTACCTCTTCTTGCGGCACCGGGGCGGCTACGGCTCGTTCGGCTCGGGCTTCTACACGGACCCGTTCCGCGAGACGACCGCGTTTTTGTACGCCGTTCCGCGCCGGTTCTTCACGCTCCTCGCGGACGCGTGGCTCGCGCTCGACGACGAGACGCTCCTGCCGGGTAACACCTCGATCGCCCTGCCCGTGCTGCTCGCGCTCGGCACCGCGGCCCTGGTCTTCGTGCCGCTCAAGCGCGCGTTCGAAGCGCAGGACGACACGCGTCGCCCGCGGATCGCGTGGCTCTTGCTCGGATCCTTGCTCGCGCTCGTGCCGGTGCTGCCCGTCGTGCCCTCGCCGCGCGTGCTCGGCGCGAGCTTGCTCGGCGTCGCGCCCGCGGTCGGCATGTTGCTCGATCACGCCTGGTTCTCCGCGTCGAGCGACGCCGAGGCGAGCGGACCACGCCGCGCGTCGGCGCAGCTCACGGCCCTCGCCGCGATCGCGCTCGGCTTCGCGCACCTCGTGCACGGCCCCGGGACCGCGTGGCTCATCGGGCGGAGGCAGCAGCGCTCCGCGGACGCTTTCACCGTGAACGCGGCCGAGCTGCGCGGGAAGATCGAGGCGCCCGAGGACGCCGAGGTCGTGGTGATCCGCTGCATGGCGAGCGCGTTTTTCCTGCCGTTCGCCCTCGACGAGCGCGGCCGTTTGCCCGCGCGTTTCCGGATCCTCTCGCAGACGGGCCACGTGCTCGTCCTCCGGCGCGACGCGCGGACGCTCGACGTCCGCGTGCCTCCGGAGCACAGCCTCTTCCCGATGGGCCCCGGCGCGCTCTTCCGCAGCAGCGACGCGCCGATCGCCCCGGGAGACGTCTTCACGGTGCCGGGCGTGCGCGTCACGGTGCTCGACGTCGGCCCCCGCGGCCCGCGCGCGGCGCGCTTCGAGCTCGACCGGGATCTCGAGTCCCCCTCGCTCACCTGGATCACCGAGGGTCGGAAGGGTTTTTCGTTCGCGGAGCTGCCGCCGCGGGGGTTCGGTAGGCCGTTTGATCCTTAGCCGGCGAAGCGCTCACGGAGCCGGAGCGCAGGCTTCTCGATGAGCACGTGCATCACGTAGCCGATCAAAAACGAGAGCAACATCGTGGCCACGAGGGCCGCGGGCCAGAGGAGCAGGTGCGGGACGCGCCGCTCGTGCAGGACCTTCGCGGCGGGCACGATGACGTGGTCGATGATCGGGATGTGCACGAGGTAGACGCCGTAACCGAGCGTCGCGGCGCGACGGAAGAAGGGCGCCGAGAGGCCGCGGTGGATCCATCCGTCGCCGTGGAGCAGGAGCGGCAGCGCGCAGAGGTACATGAGGCTCGTCACGGTGCCCCAGCAGAAGACGTGCACGAGCTGGACGTGCTCCTCGCCGAACATCGCGGGGTTCAGGAGCAACCAGAGGCACGTGAGCGCCGGGAGCGCGAGCAGCGCGCGATGGAAAGGCCGCGACAAGAAGCGGCCGACGGCCTCGCCGTGGCGCTGATGCAAGAAGGCGAGGAGGATGCCCGCGACGAGCGTGTCGAAGCGCGTGTACGTGCGGAAGTAGAGCGCGCCGTAGAGGATGAAATCGTTCCACGGCCGGTAGCGGTAGAAGATGACGAGGCGCACCACGAGCGCCACGAAGAACAACGCGGCGAGCAGGCCGAAGCGCGCGCGCTCGTCGCGGAGGCGGTGGAGCACGAAGAAGAGCAGCGGGACCGTGAGGTAGAACTGCTCCTCGAGCGAGAGCGACCAGCCCCAGAACATGATGATGTCGGGCCGGTGCAGCGAGACGAAGTTCGTGAGGTAGGCGTATTCGTAGGGCAGATGCGCGCGTTGCGTCGCCGTGAGCGGGAGCGCGAGCGCGAGGATCGTGAGCACCACGTAGTACGAGGGGAACGTGCGCAGGACGCGGCGCAGGTAGAAGCGGCGCAGATCCTGGGTGCCGCTCTTCTGCAAGGAGCGGAGCAGGATGGAGCCGATGAGGAAGCCGCTCAGCAGGAAGAAGAGATCCATCCCGAAGAAGATCGAGAGGGATCGATCGACGAAGAAGCGATCGAGCGGGATGCCTTGTTCACCCCAGAAGATCCAGGTGACGTGGTACTGCACGACGCTGACGATCGCGAGGACGCGCAGGCCGTGGAGCGCCGGGTAGCGGTTGTCGAGGAGATCGAGGGCGAAGAAGGCGCGGAGCCCGGACGGTTTCGCGGGCGCGGGCACGCCGAGGGCTTGGGCGGGCGCGGACATCGAAGGCCGATCGAGGGATCGAGGAGGTTCACTCCTTCGGCGGCAAGCCGCAGATCGTACGGACGCGGTTCACCTTCGTCTTGAGCTCCTGGGCCGCGGGGTCGAGCTTCTTCGGCTCGGCGAGCAGGGCCGAGAGCCTGCGCATCGACGGCACGCCCTCCTCGAGCGCGCCGAGCATGGCGGAGAGGCTCGACTTGACCTTCGTGTCCCTGACCTGGAGCTTCTTCATCGCGGCGATGAACGTCTCGAGCGCCGCGGCGTGCTCGGCGAACTTCTCGCCTTCGAGGCGCGGGATCGTCTGGAGCTCGCGGCCGATGGTCTCGCACTCGGCCTTCGGGCCGGTCTCGCAGGTCTGATCGAAGGCGTTCGCCGTGGCCGTCACCTTCTTCTCCCAGGCGCCGAGGTCGACGGTGATCTGCTGCATCTCGTCGAACGTCCCGCCCATCGCCTGCACCTTGCCGCCGAAGCTCTCGGCCTCGGCGGCGAGCTCGTCGACGGCGGTGCGGAGGTCGGGCGTCTCGATGGGCTCGTTCTTCAGCTCGCCGGCGAGCTTGACGAGGGCGCCCGCGAGCGAGCGCATTTCCTCGGCCGGGCCCTTGCCCGCCGGTCGATCGTCGACGGCCTTCATCCGCGCGCCGACCGCCTCGCACTCCGGGGGCTTGCCGTTCGCGTCGGCGGCGGTCTTCGTATCTTGCGCGGGGCTGCCGCCGCAGGCGACGACGAGCAGAAAGAGGGGGGCGAGGAGCGTGGCCGAGCGCGTTCGCATCGCGCGGGGATAATCCAGGGCGGGGGCGCGGTCAACCGCGCGGACGGACGGGGCGAGGTGGCTTCAAGGCACGGCGAGACAGGCCGCGAGCCTGCGCATGCCGTTCGGGTTGGGATCACCGACGCTGGTGGCGTTGACCGTGTCGTACTGGCTGTCCCAGTTCTTTCGGTAAAGGAGATCGTAGACGCCGGGAAGGAGGCTCGCGGTCCAGGTGGGGCCATTGAGCTGGTAGCCGCTGCCGCTGTAGTTGAAGTAGGCCACGGAATGCAGGGCGCCCGTATCGACCGCGCGCAGGATGAACGTGGCGCCGGCGTAATAACTCGTCGGCGGGATCGGTCCGCCTGCGAGCGTGATCGGGGCCGAGAGGCTCGTCATGGGCACGTCGATGTCGAGCGTGTTGCTGCCGGGCGTGATCGTGACGTCGAGATCGAGGATCCGCATGCCGTTCGGGTTGGGATCGCCGACGCTGGTGGCGTTGACGGTGTTGTACTGGCTGTCGTAGTTCTTGCGGTACCAGAGCTCGTAATCGCCGGGCAGGAGGCTCGCGGTCCAGGTGGGGCCATTGAGCTGGTAGCCGCTGCCGCTGTAGTTGAAGGAGGCGACGGTGTGGAGGGCGCCGGTGTCCTTCGCCTTGAGGACGAACGCGGCGCCGGCATAATAGCTGCTCGCGGGCAGCGGCTGTCCGTCGAGCGTGATCGTGCCGGAGATCGTGGCCAAGGGGACGTCGACGTTCAGCGTGTTCGCGCCGGGCGTGATCGTGACGGTCGAGCTCAGGCGGCGCATGCCGTTCGGGTTGGGATCGCCGACGCTGGTGGCGTTGACGGTGTTGTACTGGCTGTCGTAGTTCTTGCGGTACCAGAGCTCGTAATCGCCGGGCAGGAGGCTCGCGGTCCAGGTGGGGCCATTGAGCTGGTAGCCGCGGCCGCTGTAATTGAAGGAGGCGACGGTATGGATGGCGCCGGTGTCTTTTGCCTTGAGGACGAGCGCGGCGCCGGCGTAATAACTGCTCGCGGGCAGCGGCTGCCCCCCGAGGGTGATCGTACCGGAGACCGTGGCCACCGGGATGTCGACGTTCAGCGTGTTCGCGCCGGGCGTGATGGTGACGTTCGCGCTCAGGCGGCGCATGCCGTTCGGGTTGGGATCGCCGCTGCTGGTGGCGGTGACGGTGTTGTACTGGCTGTCGTAGTTCTTGCGGTACCAGAGCTCGTAATCGCCGGGCAGGAGGCTCGCGGTCCAGGTGGGGCCATTGAGCTGGTAGCCGCTGCCGCTGTAGTTGAAGGAGGCGACGGTGTGGAGGGCGCCGGTGTCCTTCGCTTTGAGGACGAGCACTGCGCCGGCATAATAACTGCTCGCGGGCAAGGGTTGTCCCCCGAGCGTGATCGTGCCGGAGACCGTGGCCAAGGGGATGTCGACGTTCAACGTGTTCGCGCCGGGCGTGATCGTGACGGCCGAGCTCAGGCGGCGCATGCCGTTCGGGTTGGGATCGCCGCTGCTGGTGGCGGTGACGGTGTTGTACTGGCTGTCGTAGTTTTTCCGGTACCAGAGCTCGTAATCGCCGGGCAGGAGGCTCGCGGTCCAGGTGGGGCCATTGAGCTGGTAGCCGCTGCCGCTGTAGTTGAAGGAGGCGACGGTGTGGAGCGCGCCGGTGTCCTTGGCCTTGAGGTAAAGCGAGGCGCCGGCATAATAGCTGCTCGCGGGCAAGGGTTGTCCCCCGAGCGTGATCGCGCCGGAGACCGTGGCCATCGGGACGTCGATGTTCAGCGTGCTCGCGCCCGCGCCGAGGAGGAGGTTCGTCTGGAGGATCCGCATGCCGTTCGGGTTGGGATCGCCGACGCTGGTGGAGGTGACGGTGTTGTACTGGCTGTCGTAGTTTTTCCGGTACCAGAGGTCGTAGACGCCGGGCAGGAAGCTCGCGGTCCAGGTGGGGCCATTGAGCTGGTAGCCGCTGCCGCTGTAGTTGAAATACGCCACGGAGTGGAGGGCGCCCGTGTCCCGGGCCTTCAGGTAAAACGTGGCGCCGGCGTAGTAGCTGCTCGCGGGCAGCGCTTGTCCCGCGAGCGTGATGGCGCCGGAGACGGTGCCCATCGGGACGTCGATGCCATCGGGCATCGGCGTGGTCGTCGAGCAATCGAGGGAGCCGCCGCAATTCGCGCTTGGTGTTCCCTTGCAGAGGCCGGCGGCGTCGCAGGTGTCGCCCTGCGTGCAGGCGATGCCGTCGTTGCAAGCGCTGCCCGCGGGCTTCGGGACCAGCGGGAAGCTCTGCGTGGCCTCGTCGCAGGCGCCATACGAGGCGCAGGGGCCGGGCGCGGGCGGCGGCGCAGGCACGTTCGTGTGGATGCAGCCGTTGCCGTCGGCGCTCGGGTTCGAGGGCGCGCAGCTCTCGGCGCCCGTGCAATAGAGGTCGTCGTCGCAGAGCGCGTTCGTCGTGGTGTGTTTGGGCGCGCCGTTCTGGCAGACGTCGGTGGTGCAGAAGACGCCGTCATCCGGGACGATGGTGTCGTCGACGGTGTTCGCGCAGCCCGCGAGCGCGTTGCAACTGTCCACGGTGCAGGGGTTTCCGTCGTCACACGTCACGGCCGCGCCGCCCGTGCAGGCGCCTGCCTGGCAGGTTTGTCCGGTCGAGCAAAGCGTCGTGGAGCAGGCCGCGCCGTTCGGCAGCGTCGTGAAGGTGCACGCGCCATTGACGACCGTATCGTCCGTGCAGGGGTTTCCGTCGTCGCAGACGGGCGTGTAACATTCGGCCACGCCGCCTTCGTTCTTGCACGCCTGGTTCATGGCGATGCAGGGGTTCGGCTTGCAGGGGTCGTCGGTGCAGCCGCCCTGGCCGTCGGCGTGATAACCGGGATCGCAGCTGCAGACCGCGAGCGAGCCGTTCGGCGTGCAGATGGTCTCGTTGGGCTCGGCGCACGGGTTCGGCAAGCAGGGATCCTGCGTGCAGCCGCCCGCGCCGTCGGGGTGATATCCCGCGCCCGCGTCGCACTCCGCGCAGGTGGCGCCGGTATGGCCCGGATCGCAGGTGCAGACGACGATGCCGCCGGCGTCCGAGCAGGCGCCGTGCCCGCCGCAGCTATCGGCCACGCAGACCTGATCGACGACGCAGGTGTCTCCCTCCGCGTGATACCCGGCGTCGCAGCCGCACTCGGGCGTTCCATTCGGCGCGCTGCAGGTGGTCTTGTTCGGGTCGGTGCAGGGGTTCGGCAGGCAGGGATCCTGCGTGCAGCCGCCCGTGCCATCGGGGTGATACCCCATCGTATCGTCACACGTCCCGCAGTTCGGCGGAGCCCAGCCTGGATCACACGTGCAGCTCAGGTTGCCGCCGCCCGTGTCGATACACGTGCCGTGTCCGCCGCAGGTCGTGGGCATACACGTCGCGTCGGGCACGCAGGACCCGTTCTCCTCGTGGGTGCCGGGGCTGCAGGGCTCGCAATGTTCACCGGCGTATCCGGGGTCGCAGGTGCAGACCGGGGCGCCGCTCGTATCGTCGCACGTCCCATGTCCGCCGCAGGTGGTGGGCGTGCAGGCGGTCGGATCGTCGACGCAACCGCCGAGCCCGTCCGGCTGCTGCGAGGGCGGGCATTCGGGGCCCGCGTCGGTCCCGGCGTCCGCGGTGGGCGGCGGGTTCGGAGGGCTGTCGTCGCCGCAGCCGGCCTGGAACGTGACGAGGAGAGAGACCCCGACGAGGGGCCAGAAGGATCCCGAGCGTTTCATCGATTCGCCTCGAACAGGGAGGGGAGGGAGATGCGGGCGGGATGGTACGGAAACGCGCCGTCCCGTTCAACGACTTCGTCCGCGTTTCGGCGAGGCGGGCCGGCGCGTCCGGACAAGCGACGGCTCCGCGCGGCGGGAGGGGGCGCGGAGCGGAGCCGGGCTTCGTCGCGTGAGGCTCAGGGAGCCGTGTAATTCACCGAGAGCTGGTACTGGCCCCAGCTGTAGCCGTGCACGGCGATGAACGCCTGCGTTTGTCCTGCCGGAACGGTCAAGCTGCAGGACTCGTTCGGGCCGGTCTTGTAGGGCCGGCATGCCCATTTGCTGGCCGAGGGCTGCGCGCCGAAGCGGACGTAGAGGTCGGGGTCGCCCTTGCCGGTCATCGTGACCTCGAACGTCGTCCCTTCGGCCACGGAGAGCGGCGCGATCTGCACGACCTGGTTCTTGCTCACGTTGCCGCTGTAGGTCTGCGTGGAGGGCGTGCCGCCGGGGGCCGGAGGATCGCCGGGGGCCGGCTCGCCGCCGGGATCACCGGGAGCGGGCTCGCCGCCGGGATCACCGGGCTCCGGGGCCGGGGGCGCGCCGCCGGGCGCGCCGTAGAGCAGGACGGCGCCCTGCTTGTCCTTTTCGGTCAGGCTCAGGGTCTGGTCGCCCGTGCCATTGCATTGCGGGTAATGCATGACCGACTTCGCGTCGTAGGAGGTGAGCTCGCGCCACTGGTTGTCCTCGAAGCATTTCCCGGCCTCGGGGCGGGTGTGCTCGTGGCGGAAGCCGAGGACGTGGCCGAGCTCGTGGCGCAGGATGCCGGTGAGCGACGTCGGTCCCTGGTTCTGGAACGCGCCGCTGTCGATGAGCACGTTGCGGCTGCTGCGCGAGTCGCCCGGGAAAAACGCGCGCGCGAGGTACTGGCCGTTCGAGTTCACGGGGCGCACGTCGAAGAGGACGTTGTTGTTCGACGCGGTGCAGTTCCCGTCCTCGGTGGAGAGGTACTTGAATTTGACGTTCGCGACCTGCTCCCAGGCGAGCGTCGCGGCCTGCATGGCCTGGACGGCCGCGCTGTACCGGTTCCCGAAGGTCGTGCTCACGCAGTACTCGAGGTCGAGCTTCTTCACGTCGTCCCACTTCGCGTCCTGGCCGCCCGCGCGGTGGACGATGAGCGCGCCGTGGCGAACGTGCGTCTCGTAAAACTCTTGCAGCTTCTTGATGTCGTCGACGGGGGTGTCGCCGTCGACGATGTAGATGCCCGTGTCGGGCTCGCGGTACGTCGCCGCCTCGAACTCCTCGAAGCTCGCGTACGTATCGGCGATCATCTCCTCGCTCGTCTCCCCGGCGCAGCCGGCGCCGAGCGCGCCGGAGACGAGGACGAATGCAACCATGGACCGGCCCGCAAAGCCGATTTTCTTCGACCCAAAAGCGCTCATCGCATTTCCTCCATGGCTCTCGCATCCAGGGCGGAGCCACCGGGGCATTGATCGTGGATGACGCAAGAGAGCAGAATGCGAGCACGCGCGTCAATGCAAGCGCACGATTTCACCGTTCAGGGTGCCGATGCCAACGAAATTCCTTTGGAGCCCCAAGGTTTCATTAGAATCGTGTATATTCAGGAAAAACCCGGAGGACGAAGAGGAAGGTGCCCGGGTCCACGTCGGGGAGGCGAGCGGGCGGGCTTGCAGGCGTCACGGAGGAGGGGTAGGGAAGGGCGCATGAAGCCCTGGAACGTGACGCAGAGCCGCGCGATCGTCGCTCGACGATGGCTGACGGTCCACGAGCAGCGCATCGCCCTGCCGCACGGCGGCGAGATCGAAGAGTTTCACGTGATCGAGGCGCCGGACTGGGCTTCGGTGCTGGCGGTGACGGAGGCGGGGCAGGTGGTCTTCGTGGATCAGTACCGGCACGGGGCGGCGCGCGTGAGCCGCGAGCTGCCGGCGGGGGTGATCGACGCGGGAGAGACGGCTGAGCAAGCTGCGCGGCGCGAGCTCGAGGAGGAGACGGGCTTCGTCGCCGAGACGTGGCTGCCGCTCCTGACGACGAACACGGAGCCGAGCCGGCACACGAACCGCGCCCATTTTTTCTTCGCGAGAGGCGCGCGCCTGGCCTCCGCGCAGCGGATGGACCCGGCCGAGCACATTCACGTGGCGCTGGTGGAGCCGAAGGAAATCGTGCCCGCCATCGAGCGCGGGCAGATCATCCACGGCGTGCACGTGGGCGCGATCCTGCTCGCGGCGCGGCGGGGGCTCTTGTCGCTCGATTAGGCGGGGGAGAGGGGGAGCGAGAGGGTCACTTCGCGAGGCAGGCGGCGAACTCGGTCTGGCAGGCCATCGCGGGGTCCTTGCCCGGGCCGGCGTTCTGGAAGAAGCAGAGCAATGCGGTGGAGAACTCCCTCGAGATCGCGGCGTCCGAGTTCGTCACGCAGGGCATCATGTCGTTGAAGCCCTTGTTGAGGGACTCCTGCACGCACGCGAACGACTCGGCGCAGGTGGCCTTGCCATTGCCGACCCACTCGGCGGCGAACTTGCTCGGGTCGTTGGGGTCACCCACCTCGGTGAGGCAGTTCGCCGTCGCGAAATCGGCCGGATAATACGAGCCGATGAGCATACACATCTCGTCGGTCGAGCGCGGGCCCTGGTAGACGTCCTTCATCTCCGTGTTCGTGTAGTCGCACTGGTAATCGAACCACGAGCCCGCCTTGACCTGGAGCCCCGCGCCGAAGTCCTTGACGGGTACGTCCTCCCACTCGTTGCTCGTGTAAAACGGCTCCGCGTCCCCCACGATCGACGCGGCGTACGAGACGCCGCGCGCGTGCATGTGGGATTGCACGTTCGAGATCGTGATGTCCTTGTGCACCGGGCAGCGCATGCGCGCGCGGGACTGGCCCATCGGGCCGACGTGGATGAAGGGGTTGTAGAGGAAGAGGATGTCGCCCTCCGTCTGCACCTCCGCCTCGGGGACCGTGTAGAGGTTCACCCGGACCTCGGGCTCGATGGTGGTCGTCGAGGCATTGATGTAATGCGCATTCATGAGGAGCACCGCGCCGGGGCGCACCTTCATGGCCACGCCCTCGGGGAAGCTCAACATCGAGGCGCCGTCCGCGTTCTGCGAGCCGGCGACGAGCTTCTCCACCGCCCAGCCATTCGTGGCGCCGTCGGAGCAGTCGAACACGCCGCTCGTGTCGACGGCCGTCCCGTCCTGCTTCGCGGTCGGGATCTCTTCGTAGCTCGTCTGGTAGAGCAGGAAGTGGTGGCTGCCCTTCGAGTAACGCACCTCGTCGCGCTGCACGTACATGCCCTCGGCGGGCGCCTTCACGAACATACAATGCTCGGCCTCGGTGCCGGCCTCGAGCTTCGTGACCATCTTGAATTGCACGCCTTTGCCCGCTTCCGGGGGGGCGAGGAGCTCTTCCTGGGGCGCTCCGGGCGCGTCGGGCTCGGTGCCGCCGCAGCCCACGAGGGCCGGGAGGGCGAGGGTGAGGGAAGGGATCGCGGTCCTAATCAAGAAGTGGCGAAGATTCATGGCGCAGTCGTGTTAGTGACAGGTGGTCGGATGTCAACCTCGGGCGCCGAAGAAATCCTGCCCGAGAGTGTGCTTGCGTTTGGTTCCCGCGAGCGGTAGAAAGTTCATCCGCTTCGCGATTTTTGCGCGAGCAGGGGGCGGACATGGCGGACGCGACCACGAAAGAGCTCCTCGGGAGGCTCCCCCCGGTGGTGGAGCTTCGCGACATCGGGCTGTCTTTCACGCTGCCTCGCGGCAAGAACCTGAGCCGCACGTGGAGCCGCGAGCTCCGCACCGAGCTCGCGAGCCGCGTGAGGCTCCGGATCACGCAGGAAGCGCTCACGCTGCGCTGTGATCCGCCGATCGTCATCGATGCATTGTGGCCCGCGAAGAACATGCTGTTCGGGGGCGCGGACGTCCGGTTCGAAGACGCGCGCATCGAGGCGTGGGTCTCCCCCATCGACGGCCCGGGCGAGGGGCTCGTGGATTTCACGGCGGATGCCAAAAAGCAGATCGTGGAGCTGCTCGCCGCGGGCCTCCGCGGCACGAAGATGGCGCAACCAGGCTACGATCCGATGCAGGACGAAGCCGCGCTCGCGACCCTGGAGGCGATCGCAGACAATTTCCGCAAAACACCTTCGACCGGCACCTCGGACGTCTCCGCCGCGGATCTCGGGGATCCCGCGATCGAGGCGACGCTCGCGCTGCGCGAGAGATTCGTGCACGAGCAGGGCGGCGCGGGCCTCGAGGTGGAGGCCGGCGGATCGATCCACGTGGAAATCAAAGGGAGCGGAGACCTCGCGTCGATCGCGGCCGAGGCCTCGAACGAGGCGCGCGTCCGCGCCGCGAACCTGCAATCGATCACGATCACGAGCGAGGCCGTGACGGTCGTGCACGGCGGGGCCCCGCTCGTGGAGCTCGTCGAGATCCGCGTCGATCGGGGCGGGGGCGTGGCGCTTTCGCGGATGCGGCTGCGCGGGGCGCTGGAGGAGGTCTCGGGGCTCGAATCGCTGGTGCGCGTGGTCGCGGGGGTGGTGCGTTTTGCGGGCTCGGAGGTCCCGCTCGACCCGGGGCTCGCGCTCGCCGCCGCGGGGCCGGCGTCCGAGGCCACGCTCGTGCCTGGGCTCGTGCGGCGCAAGATCGAGGACGTGCTGGCCGAGGGGGTGCGAAAGCTCGTGCGCGAGCACGCTTCTTCGATCCCGGGGCTCGATCTGCGGGACGTGCTCGCGGTCTGATTTCTTCGCGCCCCCCGGCGGGGCGTGGCCGAGCGGATGCCGCCGAGGCTTACCTTCGCCTGCGCCGCGCCGCGGACGCCATCACGCCGAAGATTGGCAGGAAAAACCAATACGAATTCGTCGTGCCGGGCGGGCCCATCTTGCACGTCCCGCCCGAAGGTCCGTCCGGCGCCGTGTCCTCGCCGCCCTCGCCGCCTTCACCCCAGCCGCCGCCTGCGCCGCCTGCGCCGCCTGCGCCGCCCGCCCCGGAGGACGAGCTCGCGCCGCCCGGGACCACGGGTTGCGGGTCGTCGACGAGGTACAGCGCGCCACGAATAAAAAGGACGGGGCGCGGGCGCAGCGGCGTTCCCTCGGTGAGGGCGTAGACCTCGGCCGCAGGGCGAATTGCGGCCTTTCCGAGGTCGAGGCGCCAGGGCGCCGCGGCGCCCGGCGAGACGAGCCGGCGCACTCCGCCGTCGAGGAGCCAGGTTTGTCCGGTGCCGTCGTCGGCCTGGACGAGCTCGGGTTTGGCGGGGATATCCGGGCCGTCGGGGAGCAGGTCCGCCTCGGCCGCGGGCAGGGGCAAGAGGTCCCAGAAGGAGGAGAATCGCCAGGCGTCGTACGTGGGGGCGCCGTCGACCTTGCGGCGCACGCCGGACTGCGCGGCGGGCGGGCATTGAAGCGTGCGGGGGCTGCTCCCGAGCGTCGGATTGCCCTCGCCGCCCGTGTCGATGCCATACGCGTAGACATCGCGGGCATTGCCGTCGTGCAGGGCGAGCGGCGAGGGGGCGTAAAAGCCATGCGCGCAGGAGCCGATGGCGACGCAGAGGTCGTCGCGGTGGACGTTCGCGTGCACGGCGACGGCGGGCGTGCCGGGGGTGCCGGCGGGGGCGCCATAATAGACGTGCACGTCGATGCTTTGGTCCGGGACGTCGGGATCCTGGGCCCAGCCGGCGATGACGTCACATCCGGCGGCGTCGAGGTATCCCGTGGGCTGGACGGCGGAGGCGGCGCGCGGGAAGACGAGCGAGCAGGCGAGGAGCGACGCCGCGGCGCCGAGGGGTCTTGTCGTGGAATGCAATGCCGCGCGCCTCACACGAGAATGTCGCCGAAGGCCTCGGACGTCTGGCCGCCATTCCAGCCGAAGCTCGGCGTCTCCAGGCCGATCCCGCGCAGCATGGTCACGTGGGCCTTGCTCCAGTTGCCGCCCGGGTCGCGGACGTGGACGTTTCTGCGGATCTTGCCGTTCGCGCCGCCCGCGAGGACGCAGGGCATCTCGGCGACGCTGTGCTGATACCCCTCGCCATACTCGGAGAGGCCGAACACGAGCGCCCGATCGAGCAGCGTGCCGCCCGTGGGCTCGACGACGGCCTGGAGCCGCGCGAGGAACGCCGCGAACGCCTGCATCTGGTAGAGAATGCCGGCCCGCGTGTGCTCCCAGGCGCCCTCGTGGACCGTGGCGTGGAAATCGTTGGGCACGCCGAGGTTCGAGAAGACGTGGGTCGTCGCGGGCGAGCTCAGCATGAAGGAGAAGACCCGCGTCATGTTGCAGGCGAGCGCCGAGGCGAGCAGCGAGGCCATGATGTCGGTCTTCGTGATGAGATCCTCGCTCGGCGCGGGTTTGCCCGGGGGCGCGCAGGCCTCGCCCGAGAAATCGAGGCGGTTCTTGACCTGGTTCAGGTGGTCGAGGTGCGCCTCGATGCGCTGTTTGTCCGCGGCGCCGACGCGCGCCGAGAGGCTCTTCGCGTCCTCCATCACCGCGTCGAGCAAGAGCGCCCGGCGCTTCAATCCGGCCGTGTCGGCGGCCACGCCGAACAGGAGATCGTAGAGCTGCCCGGGGTTCATGATCGGCGGGTTCAGGTCGTCGGGGCCATTGTACGAGATCGCGTTCCAGTGACCGTAATCGTGGAAGCGCGCGTTGCTCGCGCCGAGGACGAGCGAGCGGAAGCGCGGGACCTCGGGGCCATAAAAGGCCGAGTGCTTCGCGACGTGCTGATCGAGCGTCGGGCGGAGCGCGGTGAGCGTGTGCGAGGGGTGATCGAACCCCTCGGGGCGAATACGATCGCCGGTCATCGCGACCATGAAGCCACGCATGTGGCCGTCGCTCTGGCCCGGGGGCAGGTCCGGCACCTCCGTGTGCGGGGTCAAGCCCGTCACCACGCTCGGCTGGAAGGGCGCGAGCGGCGTGAGCAGCTCGCTCGGCGTATACTCCTTGCCGGTCGTGCTCGGCGTCCAGAGGTCGGGGTGGCCCGCCTGGGGCGCGCCGTGCCCGTCGTGCCAGGGCAAACCGCCGCCCCAGAAGAAGACGCCGAAGATCGGCCCCGTGGACGCCGCCTCGGCGCCGCGCGCGCCGAGCATCGCTTCGAGCGTGGGCAAGGCGAGGGCGACCGCGGTGCCGCCGACGGCGCCCCGGAGGAAGGTTCGACGGGAAAGGGGCGTGGTCTTCACGGGCTCTCCTCTTCGCCGATGTGACGAAAGGCGTCGTGCGTGACGAGCTCGATCAGGAGGGTACGGAAATCGAAGGAGGCGCTTTCGAAGCGCGACGCGAGGTCCTCGAGCGCGAGCCTCTCGCCCTTCGTCTCGACGCGCCCCTGCGCGTGGCGATAGAGCTGCTGCACCATGCAACGGCCGACGCGGGGCTCGGTCTCGAGGACGGCGGCGAGCTCGCGCGCGTTCGCGAGGGGTTTGCCGTCGAGATCCCCGGACGAATCGATGGGCAGGTCGCCCTCGAAGACGGTGCGGTAGTACCCCGACGAGTCGAAATGCTCGAAGAGGAAGCCGGGCGGGTCCATGAACTGGTGGCACGCGGCGCAGGCGGGGTTGTTGCGGTGCGCCTCCATTTGCTCGCGTACGGTCTTCGGATCCCCCATCGGCGGATCGAGCGTCGTGTCGACGCCCGGGGGCGGGGCGGGGACCTCGAGGCAAAGCACGCGCTCGCGGACGTATTTGCCGCGCGCCGTCGGCGAGGTGCGCGTCTCGTGGGCGTTCATCGTCAGGAACGCGCCGAGCGTGAGCAGGCCGGCGCGCGGGCCGTCCGCGGGCAGCTCCACCGGGACGAACGTGCTCGGGGTCGCGCCGGGCGCGTCGACGCCATAAAGCGCCGCGAGGTCCGCATTGACGAAGGTCTTCCGGGTGCTGAAGATGCTGCGCGCGTCGCCGCGGCTCTCGAAGACGACGTCGTCGACGAGCAGCTCGACCTCCCGGCGCATCGCGTCGGCGATCGTGGGCGTGAAATACGGATACGCGGCCGGATCACGCTGGATCCCGTCGATGCGGCCGAGGTCGAGGTATTGCCGGAAAAACGTCTGCATGGCCGCGCGCGCCTTCGGATCGTCGAGCAGGCGCTCGGCGGCCACGGCCACGCCCTCGGGTTCGTCGAGCTCGCCTTTCTCGGCGGCGTCGAGCAGCGCGTCGTCCGGGGCCTGGTTCCACAGGAGAAACGCGAGGCGCGTCGCCATTTCGTACCCCGTGAGCTTGCGACGCCCGGGCGAAGCCTCGTCGGCCACGCCGACCTCGACACGATAAAGGAAAAACGGGGATTGGAGCAGGCCGGAGACGGCGAGGCGCAGGCCCTCCCAGGCGCTCGGATCCGCGAGCGTCTGCGAGACCGTGACCCAGCGGCCGAGCTCGTCGCTCGTGAGCGGGCGCCGCAACACGCGCCGGCCGAAGCGGCGCAGGAATCCCTCGACACAAGCGTCGCCGGGCGCGGCGGGCTCGCAGCCGACGAGGGCCGCGCGGCGGGCGGGATCGGCGAACGCGTACCGCGTGATGGCGTCGGCGGACTCCTCGTACTGCTGGACGCCGAACTCCGAGAGCGTCGTGCTCGAAGCGCCGATGTTGTAGAAGAGGAACGGCTTCGTGTCGTCCTCGAGCGGCGCCTTCGGCATGCTCGGGCCGAAGAGGTCGAAGAGCGTGTTCCGGTACTGCTCGGCCGTGAGCCGCGGCAGCGCGGGCGCGGCGAGGACGAGGGATTCGGCCTCGCCGGTGCCGTCGTCCGCGTCGCCGATGACGCCGACGCATGCGGTGACCGAAGCGCCGAAGACGGCGATTGCGGCTGAAAACCCGAGCAAGCGCGCTCGGGATCGCCCAGGATGCGGACAGCGTTCGTCCATGGCCTCCGGCGAAGGGTACCGCGGAGCCGCGTGGCAGGGAAGAGACAAGAGGGGGCCGCTCTTCAAGGTTCTCGGGGCAGCGATACGCTGCGGCTGAAGAAGTGGGGCGTGACCGGACGCTCTCCCACGCGGCCCGGATTCGCGTATCGTGGGCGCGTGGCGACCGTCCCCGTGACGTTTTCCTACCGGCCCGCGCAGCCCGCGGCGTTCGCCTCGCTCTGCGGGGAATGGTCCGCATTTCGCGGGACGCCGATGGCGCGGCGGGAGGACGGGTCGTTCGAGGCGACGATCGAGCTCGGGATCGGCGTCCACGCGTACAAGCTGCTCGTCGAGGGCGCGCGCTGGGAGCTCGACCCGGAGAACCCGCGGACGCGCTCGCGCGGCGGCTTGCGGAACAACGTGCTCGTGGTGGGCGGCGCGGACGAGCCGATCCTGCACGCGCCGGTGAGCCCCTTCGTGGCGGTGGAGAGCGACGGTCGGCTGCGAATTCGCGCGGCCCTGCGGCGCGGGCACGGCGCGTATCTCGTCGTTCGGTGGGACGAGGGCGCGGGGGCGCGCGAGCAGGTGATGGATATCGTGGCGGAGGAGGACGAGCACGTCGTCTTCGAGGCGCGGCTGCCCGCGTCGGCGCGGCGGGTCGCCTACGTGTTTCGGCTGGAATCGGGGCGGCTCGTGGGGCGCGCGGGCGGCGCGGGGCAATGGTTCTCGGCGGCGAGGCCGGCGGCGCCACGAGCGGCGGGGTCACGCGAGCGTGCGGTGGCCCCTTCGATCGAGGGGCCCGCGGGCGCGGGAGCGTCGGACGACGCATTTCACGCGGGGAAGGTGATCGCGCCGTCGCCCGCGCGGCTTTACGTGACCGTGACCGAGCGCTGCAACCTGCGCTGCGCCCATTGCATCACGGACGCCCCGGAGAAGACCCGAGGCGGGAGCGCTCGTACGATGCAGCCGTGGCTGCTCGACGCGCTGCGAGAGCCGTTCGCGGCGGCCGATTACGTGGGCTTCGTGCACGGCGGCGAGGCGATCGTCGCGCCCATCTTCCCGGAGGTGCTCGGCGCGATCCAGAGGGCCCGCGCAGGCCGTCCGGGCCGGGCGGACGTGCATTTGCTGTCGAATGGAATGGCGCTCGACGAGGCGCGATTCGAGGCGCTCTGTGATCTCGGACTGACGAGCCTCTCCATCTCCCTCGACGGAGCGACGCCGCGGACGAACGACGGGCTCCGGCTCGGCGGGCGTCTCGCGACGATCGTGAAGAACGTCGAGGGCCTGGTCCGGCGCCGCGTGGCGCGCGGGCTCGACGTGCGGATCGGGATCTCGACGGTCGTGACCGCATCGAATGTGGACGAATTGCCCGAGCTCGGCAGGCTCGCGGCTTCCCTCGGGGTGGATTGGCTCAAGGTCGAGGAGGTCTTTCCGTGTACGACGCGGGCGCAAGCCGAGTGGATCGAGCCGCGTGGCGGGCGGGCCACCGCGGCCGTCCGTGAGCTCGGCGCGATCCTCGCGCCTCGGGGCGTCGTGCTCGTCGATCACCTCGATCCGCGCGGCGCCTGCCCCTGCGCCGCCGGCGACGATCCCGCGCTCCGCGCCTTCCGCGCGGCCGACGATTTCGCAAATCGTACGCGATTCCTCACCTGCCGCATGGAATGGCAGCAGGCGTGTATCGACCCGGACGGCAGCGTGCATCCCGTCGCGTACGAGGCACCGGTGATCGGCTCGCTCGCGTCGGATTCGCTCGTCTCGCTCTGGAACGGCGAGGTGATGCAGGCGATGCGGCGCGCCGCGCTCTCCCGGGTCCCGGAGCCCGTGCGGCTTGCTTGCCCCGAGGTGGCTTGCGCGCGGCCCGCGGGGCGTGCGACGATCCCTTCATGAAGCGCTTTTCACCTTTCCACGGGCTCGTGTTCGTTCCATTCCTCGTGGCCGCCGCGGCTTGCTCGTCGGACGACGAGGGCGGCGGGGGCAGCGCCGGCGCGGGCGCCTCGAATGCGGGCGAGCCGGCCGTCATGCAAGGCATCACCGCGGCGCACAACGAGGCGCGCGCGGCCGTCGATCCGCCCGCCCCCGAGCCTTTGCCGCCCCTCGTCTGGTCGCCCGAAATCGCGGCCGTCGCCCAAGGTTACGCCGAAAAATGCGTGTGGGAGCACAGCGATAACGAGTACGGCGAGAACCTCTATGCCAGCTCCGGCGGCTCGACCGCGGCGCAGGTGGTCTCGAACTGGGTATCCGAGGAGGCGGACTACATTTACGCGTCGAACGAGTGTTCGGCCGTGTGTGGCCATTACACCCAGGTCGTGTGGGCGAATACGACGAAGCTCGGCTGCGGGATGGCGAAATGCAGCACGGGCTCGCCGTTCGGGGGCGGGGACTGGGAGTACTGGGTTTGTAACTACGACCCGCCGGGGAACTACGTCGGGCAGAAGCCTTATTGAATCAGGCGGTCGCGGCGAGCACCCGCGCGAAATCGAGGCCGGTGATCAGACCGACGAGGTCACCGTTCTCCAGCACGAGCACGCGGCGGGCGCGTGACTCGTAGGCGTGCGCCGCCGCGCGGTAGAGCGGCGTCTTCACGTGCTGGGTCAGGATCGCGTAGTTCATCACGTCCTCGACCTTCGTCTCGGGCGCGAGGCTACGCGCCGCGAGCGCCTCGACCTGCGTGAAGACGCCGACCGGGTGCTTGTACTCGTCGAGGATGACGAGGCCCGTCACCTGGGCGCGGTCGAGCCGCGACGTCGCGTCGGCGATCGTGGCCGTGACGGGGAGCGAGATCACGGGCTTCGTCATCACCTCGCCGATCGGCCCTTCGAGGCGCAACGCGCGCACGGCGGAGAGCACCTCCTCGATGCTGAACACGCCGACGAGCTTGCCGTCCTGCTCGACGTAGACCCGATGCACGTGCTCCTCGGCCATCGCCCGCGCCGCCGCGGTCACGGGCGCGTTCGGCGAGACCGTGATCACGCCCTTGTGCATGTGGTCCGAGACGGGCTCGGTGGGCAGGTCGATCGGCTGGATGCCGGCGAGCGAGGCCGGCTGCAGCCGCCCGATGCGCAGGAGATCGGTCAACGACACCACGCCGAGCGCCTTGCCCGCCGCGTCGACGACGGGCGCCGACGAGATGCGTCGCGACGCGAGCAAGAGGTAGGCCTCATCGACCAGCGTGTCGGGAGCGACCGACAGCACGGGGGATTTCATCAGCGTCGAGACGAGGAGGGACGTGGTCATGGTTGCGGCGCCTGGCAAGAGTTTTGCCAAGACGTATACAGGTCCCCGGTCCTGCTTGTCGAGCCCCTTCGCGCAAGCCATGCGTGGCGCGTGCAACCCTTGCGTCGCGAGGTCTGCTGGGAGGGTCGCCGAACGAGGAGAACGAGGAACCTGTTGCAGGGTTTTTCGTCGCTGACCATTTCTGTCGGGCGACACGTTCGATCTGCCGTCGCTGCGAGTCGGTGTGGCCGGGAGCTCGAGTAATGGTCGATCCCTCGGGAATCCCGATGAAACGAGCGGGATTCGACACACTCCCGACACGATGTTCGGGGATGTTCTCACTTTCAATCCGACGCCGAACGTGTAACGTGGACCATTCGGGTCGGCTCTGCTTTCGCGGCCAGGACGCGCAGGCGTACGACGATGCCGTTGTGGGCTTCGGCACCACGACGGGAATCAGGAGGAAAGGCCTTGGAGCGAGTTCGAGTCCTCGTCATCGATGACGACACAACGTTCGGGATGGTCGCGGCTCGACGGCTGGAGGAGGCCGGCTTCGCCGTGCGCTTCCACCGAGGGCCCTTCGGTTGCCTTCAGGCCATTCGCGATATGCGATGCGACGTCGTCGTGCTGGACGTCAATATGCCGAAGCTCGACGGGCCGCTCGTCCTCCGCATGATCCGCGACGCGGCCGGGATGGGCAGGACCCGCGTGCTCCTCTGCAGCAACATGGAGCCAGGACCGCTCGCGCGGCTCGCGGAGGCGTCCGGCGCGCACGGCGCGCTCGCCAAGAATGCCTTCGACGCGGAGCTCGTCTCGAGCCTGCGCGCGCTGCTCGAGCCTCACGGCGCGCGGCGGCGGAAGAGCTGATCTTCATAAAGCGAGGGCGGCTCGAGCGTGTCGCCCTCGTCCAGCCCCTCGACCCGGTCGACGGGCTGCGTGCCCGCGGCCATCGGCAGCGGCGACTCGGTGGTCACGTAGAGCCCCTCGGTCCCGATCACGTAACCCGCGCCGAACTGGAGCGATCGGAGCGCGCCCTTGCCGCGGTTGTTCCAGAGCACGTTCTCGGTGCCCGTGTGACCGGCGCCCGTGCTCTCGTGGTTGCGGTTCACGATGGAGAAGCCGTCGTCGAAGGTCGAGGCGTCGACGAGGTTGGCCGTCGCGAGCGAGTGGTGGAATTCGGACAAACCCGTGAAGCCCGAGGCGTCGTTCATGTCGGTGAGCGACTCGCCGTTCTTGCTCACGATACGCAAAAAGACGCAGCCGGTCGTGCCGAAGCCCCAGTTCTGGATGAAGTTGTGCCGGCCGCCGTCGCCTTCGCTGTCCGCGACGAGGATCTCGCTCGAGCGGCGGATCTCGAAGAGGTAACCATTGCCGCCGCCGCCGCGGTTCTGCGCGAGGCCGAGCGAGACGCCCCGCACGGTGACGCGCGAAGCCTCCTCGACGAGGATACCGCCCGAGGCGAGGTGCGCGCCGCCGCCCGGGCCCTCGGCGGGCGCGGCGGGCGAGGGGAACGAGGCGACGTCCTCGATCCAGCAATCGACGACGCGGCGGAGGTCGATTGCGTGCACCTGCGTCTCGGCCCAGGCCTCGGCCCAGGAGACGGCGTTCGACACGCCGAGAGATTCGACGCCGCACTCGCGCAAGAGGCCCGCGACGCGGCGGAGGCTCGCCTGGTCCCGGAGTTTGGCGGGATAACGTAATGGGACGTCGAGCGTGATCCGGTGCGGGGCCGCGGCCTTGTCGACGGCGCGGACGGTCCTGCGAAAGAAGGGCTGCCAGGTGTCGTTGAAGGCCTCCCACGTGCCCGTCATGCTGTGCTCCTCGATGAAGGCGGGCGTGATCACCCAGCCGAGCAGGACGTCGTCGCCGGGCGCGAGGTCGCCGGCGTCCTCGACCTCCACGACGTCGGCGCGGGCCAGAACATCCGCGGAGAGCGCGAGGTCGAGGTCCGGCTCGGCCTTGCCCACGAAGGCGAGGTGGGCGTCGTGGCTCATGCCCGCGGACCGCGTGAAATGGAGCCGCGTCTTCGTGGAGCCCGCGCCGCGCAGGACCACGCCGGACGAGGAGACCACGAGCTTGTCGTCGATCCGATAGAGGCCCTCGGGGAAGGAGACGATCCCGCCGCCCGCGGCCGCGGCCTCGTCGATGGTGGCTTGTACGGCCAAGGTCGCGTCGGTCTGGCCGCTGGGGTCGGCGCCACGCGTGACGACGTCGAAGGTCGGGGCGGCGGCGGGAGGGCCGGGCGGGGCTTCGCCGTGGTGGTAGCCGGCGTAGGAGAAGTCGTGGAGGAAGTGGCCCTCGGGGTCCGTGAGGGAGGGCGTCCAGTCCTCGGGGTAGAGCGCGCTGCGCCACGTGGAGGCGCCGGCATCCGGGCCCGCGTCGGGCGCGGGAGGCGGGGCGCCGCGGGGAGCCTCGTCGCCACACGCGGCGAGGCAAGAGAGGAAGGCGAGCAGGCAGAGGGGCGGGCGCATGAGGCGCCCAGGATAGATCAGGACACGGGGGCAAACGCGCCCGCGATGGAGGCGGCGACCGCGACCGTGACCGGGATGGTGAAGTTGTCGTCGAGGCGGGAAGAGACGAGCTCGGCGACGGCGCCCGCGGCCGCGCCCGCGGAGGCGATGAGCAACATCGCGGGCAGGGGCAGGCCGTGGAAGACGGCGAGGGTCGCGACCGCGGCGAGCGTGCCGACGGCGAAGAAGCCGAGCGTGCCCTCGAGCGAGCGGTTGGCGAGGATCTTGGTGCGGCCGATGCGCCGGCCGATGAAGCCGGCCGCCGGGTCGGCGAGGCCGAGGACCACGACGCCGAGCTCGGCCGCCTGGAGCGGCGCGAAGATCGACAGGCCGAGCAGGGCCGTGAGGTACCAGGTGGACGAGTTGACCCGGTGTCGCTCCTGGGGGTGGGCGACCTTCGAGAAGAGCCGCATCAGCCACTCGTTGACGGCCGGGCTCAGGCGCCGGGCGATCTCGCAGGACCAGGCCCACGCGCAGAGCGAGGCGCTCACGGCGATCAGCCACCCTCGGCTGGGGACCATCCGGAGCATGAAGAGCGCGAGCAGCGCGGAGGCGACGTGGAAGAGGCTGCGCGACAGGTTCTCGGGCCGGGCCGGACGTGGGGGCGCGGGCACCGAGGAGAAAGGCGCCACTTCGAGCTCGAGGTCGAGCGCGGTCGGATCGAGGGTGGACTTGGACAAGGCAACGAAGGCTACCCGGGGGCTCCACCCGGGAGTTTCAGCTTTCTGTCATTTTGATGTGAGTGATCAGGCCCCTCGCGCGAGCCGACGCACAGCGTCAATGGTGTCGATCGGGAGCTTGCCGCTCGACGAGACGGACGGAGGGGCCTCCTCGACCAGCCTGCGCGCCATGACCTCGGCCACGGTGGCCGGGTCGATCGTGCGGGGCATGACCAGGGCCGAGGCGACGGCCGAATTCCGCTTCGCCGTGGTCGCGGGGGGCCAGGTGGCCGAGGGGGAATCGTCGAGCACGATCATGGGCACGCCGTTCGGCTGCTTGCCGCGCAGGAGGCCGAGGACGCGGAGGAAACACCGGCGGTCGACGACGGATCCGTCGACGCTGGCGCCCTCGACCTCGAGGAGCTGGGCGGCCTGATCGACGCTGTCGAGCGAGATGACGTCGCAGCCGTGGCCGATGCGGAGGATCTTGGCGAGGTCCTCGCGGAGGGCGGCGTCGGCGTCGACGAGCAGCACGCGAAAGGCGCGGGAGGCGGCCGGGGCCTGGGTGTTGCCGGTGAGGAGGTGGGCGCGGCTCACGAGGTACGATTTCGAGTGGGGTTTGCCGAGGAAGTCGTCGGCGCCCACGCCGAGCCCGCGCAGGCGGGAGCCGAACCGCGCGTCGCCCGAGAGGATCATGACGGGCAGGCGCTCGAGCGTCGGATCCTGGCGAATTTCGCGGAGCAGGTCGATCCCGTCGCCGTCGGGCAGGACCACGTCGAGGATGGCGAGCTGGAAAGGGTCTCGCTCGCGGTACTGCGCGAACGCGCGCCGCGCGGCGTCCAGCGTGGGCACGGGCGTGACCCGAAAACCGGCCTCGCGCAGCTCTGCGGCGATGACCATGCGGACCGTGGTGCTGTCATCGACGAGCAGGACGTGCGGTGCCATGGACGCTGACCTCCCCGGTGCAGATACTCAGCAGACAGACTACCGATTTTTTATGTTTTGCATAGTGTGTCTCGACACGCGAAAGCAACAATCCGACGGAAAAACGGAGCCATGGCATTGGCATTTTCGTAGGGCTGCCCGCATCCGCGTCAAAACCTTGCCGGTTTGTATGCGCCGCCAGCGAGATGACACGTGTCCGCGTGGGAATCGTGCCTACGCGAGGGCGGAGGATCAGGCCGGCGTCGCCCACGGCTTCGGCTGATAGAAGAGGTTCGGCTTGAGCGAGATGTCGGGGTGGTGGTCCTCGTCCATGTGGAAGACGGACGTCGCGCTGCTGCCGATGGGCGGGACGATCCAGCTCCAGCGCATGTGCACGCAGCGCCCCACGCCCTCTTCGGCCTGCGCGAACTGCAGGAAGTCCTCCGAGGCCGTGTGGTGGTCGACGATCTTGACGCCCGCGCGTTCGAACGAGTGCACGACGGCGCGCGTGAGCTCGACCTGCGCCCGATCCCGCCACAAGGAAGAGGCGCGCTGGGTGTCGAGGCCGAGCCTGTCGGCGATCACCGGCAGCATGTTGTACCGATGCGGATCGCTGAAGTTGCGGGCGCCGATCTCGGTCGCCATGTACCAGCCGTTGAAAGGCGCGGCCGTGTACTTCACGCCGCCGAGGTCGAGCAGGAGCTCGGCGACGGCCGGCAGCGCGTACCATTTCAAGCCGAGGGAGGCGAACCAGGGGAGGTCGGGGTGCACGAGCGGCACCTCCCGCACGACACGCCGCGGGATCTCCTTCCACCGAGGCGCCCGCCCGGGGAGTTTTACGATCAGCGGCAGGAGGTCGAAGCGCGTGCGTGGTCCGCCTTTCCAGCCGAGCTCGAGCGCCTTCCTGGTGAGCTCGACGTTCATCGGATCCCCCGTCACGGTGCCGTCGGGGTTCGGGTAGCCCGCATATCGCAGGAGCTGGCCATTCCACACGCGTGGCCCCTCGCCGGCGCGGTCCGCGGGGGCGAGCACGGTCATCATGGCGCGCAGGTTTCCCCCGTGCGTGGCGAGCTCGATGTGCTCGACCAGGGCCGAGAGGATCTCGTCTTCGTCCTTCAGGTGGCGCATGTCGCGCACCTCGAGGCCGGACCAGAAGAGGCGGCCGACGCAGCGGGTGGAGTTGCGCCAGGCGAGCTTGGCGCCGAAGGAGAGCTCGTCGTAGGTCTGGACGTAGGTGCCCGTGCGCTCGAGCTCGGCCGCGACCTCGACCCACCGCACCGCGAAGGCCCGAGGCGCCCCCTTTTCCCGGTAAAACTGGGCGAGGTAGGCGCGCGCCTCCTCGGCGACGCTGCTGTCCTGCCCGGCGACGATCGGCGGAATGACGCCGAGGCCATCCTCGCGGTGCGTGCCGTGCGCGAAGGGACAACCCCCCTCGGCGCGTGGCTTCTCCGCGGCGGCGGGCGCGGCCGGGCGCGCGGGCGAGCTCGGGGCATACGTGATGGCGACGGGCGGCGGGGCCTTCGGGAGTAGGCTCGTGGGGAACGAGGGTGAGAGGGGGACGGGCGGAGCGCTCATCGGAGGCGCGAGCAACGAGGGCCTGCGGCCGGGCTGGGCGACGACGACGCTGCCCGCGATGAACTCCTCGATGTGCAGGTGCGTGTCGAGCACGCCTTGCTCGAGCAGGAGCTGGCTCATCGCGCGCAGATAAGGGATCGGGCCGCAGAGGAACCACTCGGCGTCGGGGTGGGCCTCGACGAGCGAGGCGAGCTCGTCCTTTCCGAGCCGGCCCCAGACCTCGGTGAAACGAATACGCGCCGTGACGTTCGGGCAAGCGGCGGCGAGCGCGTGGAGCTCGTCGGCATAAGGAGCCGACGCGGGGCTGTGGGCCGAATAATCGACGTGGACGCGGCGGCTCGCGCCCTCCTCGCGGATCGCCCGGACCGCGGCGATCGCGGGCGTGACGCCGATGCCGGCGACGAGGTAGACGACGGGGCGATCGTTCCGCGGCAGGGTGAAATGGCCCCCGGGCGCGGAGACGCGGATGAGGGCGTCCTCGGGGCGGCGCTCGAAGAGCCAGGTCGTGAACACGCCGCCCTGGAGGCGCTTGACGGTGATCTCGTAATGGCCGCTCGTGGTGGGCGCCGAGAGGGTATAGGGTCGCTCGATGAAGCGCCCGTCGATCTCGGCCTGGATGACGATGTGCTGGCCGGGCTCGGCGGGGATCGGCGCGCCGCCCCGGGGGACGAGGCGGAAGGCGCGTACGCCGGGGCAAACGTCGACGGTGGAGACGATCTCGGCCGCGGTCCAGGCGCTCTTGCCGAGCATGTCGGCGATGCGGGGAAGGCACGCGCCGCACGCGCTGCCGGCGCGGGTCTTGTCGCGGATCGCCTCGGGTGTATTGCAGCCGGCGAGGATGGCGCGGCGCAGGTCGCGCCTGCGCACGCGCAGGCAGGTGCAGACGATCTCGTCGTCGGGCACGAGCGAGGGCGGTGATTCGAGGTCGATGGAGCCCGTCTCGGAGAACGCGGCGCATTGCCAGGGCGAGAGGGAGCCACCTTCGAGGGCGAGGGCATAAAGCTTCGGGAGATCGACCCAGTCGCCGCGGGCGGTGAACGAGAGGATGCGGCCGTCGTCGGGCGTGACCACGATCTCGCGCTCGAGCCCGCGGCGCGCGTCGACGAACCTGTGTTTGCCGCGCTCGTCGTGCGGGCCTTCGAGCCCCGGCTCGCTGACGGTGAGGTGGTGCAGCTCCTCGCCGGGGACGTGGGAGGCGAGGGCGTGGCGGCCGCGGGGCAGGTGGTAGAGGGAGGTGATGCAGGGTTTGCCGAGGAACCTGCCCGCGAAGATGGTGACGAAGCCGCGGTGGGGCAGCTCGTAGACGCTCTCCAGGCTGTCGAGGTATTCGCGGAGCTCGGGCGACCGCTCGAGGAGGGCGAGGAATCGATCCCCCGGGATTCGAAAGGCCGTGACCGGATCCTCGACGACGGCGGTGGCCGCGCGGGACTCGCGGCGCAGGAGGCCTCGCTCGCCGACACAATGGCCGGCCTCGACGCGGGTGAGGAGCTGCGGGCGCCCGTCCTTGTCGACATACACGCCGACGGCGCCGGAGACGACGACGTACACGGCGTCGGCGGGCTCGCCCTGATAAAAGAGCGCCTCGCCGCGCTCGTAGGTGACGAGCTCGGCGTCGAGGCCGCCGTGTTCGCCGCCGAGGGCGCGTAATGTGCGGAAGAGGCTCGATTGCTGCACGAGCCGATCGCGGAGCTGCTCCTCGCCGAGGCGCACGAGGGCCTCGCGGCGGGGGTGGTCGGGCGGCAGGGCATTACGGAAATCCTGGGCGGCGATACGCGCCACCGCGACGGGTCCCGTCGCGCGTACGGTGGCCGCCCTGCGCCCGCCCGCCCGGCCGAGCAGGGCCTGCTCGCCGAAGAGCGCCCCCGGCTCGAGGCGCGCCAGGCGGATGACGCCCCCGCCCGGCCTCGCGCCGAAGACCTGGCAAATACCCTCCACGAGGACGAACGCCGCGTCCCCGATCTCGCCCTCCCGCACGATCTGCGCGCCCGATTCGTAGCGCTGGACGACGGTCCGCTCGAGCAGGGCGTCCGCCGCGTCCTGCCCGAGGCCCTCCAGCAGCCCGGCCTCGCGAATCAAGCTCTCGATCTCGTGGGTCATCATTGCGGGTTTTACCATGCATGCGTATGACCTCGCAAGACCGCCAGAAATGTGGGACAACACGCGCGACCTCCCCCATGTCCGAACCCGTCGTGCATCTGCTCGGTCCGTTCCACGTCCCCGGCCTCTCGGCGCGTCATGTGCGCGTATACGTCCCGCCGCGACGGGGGACGGCGAAGCCGCCCGTGTTTTACCTCTTCGACGGGCAGAACCTCTTCCACGACGAACCTTCGTTCGCCGGCGGCTGGCACCTGCACGAGGTGGCGGGGCGGCTCGCGGCGCGGGGCGAGCGGGTGCCGGTGATCGTGGGCATCGATCATGGCGGGCACGAGCGCATCGACGAGCTCTCGCCCTTCCCGACGCACGGCGGGGCGGGGCGGCTCGAGCTCTTGCTCGACTGGATGCGGGGCGGGCTCGGCCCGCATATCGAGCACCACTTCGGCGTCTCGACGGATCCTCTCGACACGGGCGTGGGCGGCAGCTCGATGGGCGGGCTCGCGGCGCTTTACGTGCACCACCGCGCGCCCGATCGATTCGGCCTGGTGATGAGCATGTCGCCGTCGTTGCAGATCGGGCAAGGTGCGCTTTTCGGCTGGCTCGACGGGCACCCGCGGCCGCGCGCCTCGCGCATCTACCTCGACGCGGGCGCGCAGGAGGCGGGCGGTGGCCTGCTCCGAGCGGCCGAGCGGCTGGCGGAGACATTCGCCCGGCGTGGTTATGACGCGTCTTCGCTGAAGTTCGTCGCAGCAAAGCGAGGCGCCCACGACGAAAAGAGCTGGCGGCGCCGGGCGCCCGGCGCGATACGATTCCTGTTCGGCCGGAAGTGGCGGCGGTAGGGCGCATATTTCCTCTTGCGGGGGGCGGCCTTCGCCGGTATCGGAGAGCCCCATGCGTTCGTTCTGCCTCGTCTCGGTCCTCGTCGTTCATGCGTTCGTGGCGCCGGCGTTTGCCCAGGCCATCCCGGGCCCGCAGGACGGCCCGACCCAGCCGCCGGGCGCGCCGCCCACGCCACCCGTGCCGGGGCAAGAAGCGCCGCCGGACCCGCAGGTGCCCGAGGCCGCCGAGCCCACGGCGCCGCCGTCGGCCATCGCCAAACCCGAGGGGACGCCGCCGGCCGCGGAGCCGGCGAAAGAGCCGGCCGTGGAGGCGCCCGGCAAAGGCACGCCGCGGATACACATCGAGGCCGACCGGCCGGGGGTGAAGCTGTTACGGATCGACGGGGTGGTCTCGGACCGGGAGGGCGAGGGGATCCTCGTGCGGACGGCGTGCGAGGCGCCTTGTGATCAAATCGTGGACGGCCGTCAGAAGCGGGTCTTTTTCTTTGGCGGCGACGGAATGGTGCCGTCGCGGAGCTTCTTCCTGTCGGACGTGGGCGGCGACGTGGTGGCGCACGTGGACGGCGGGAGCTTCCTGGGCCGGCAGCTCGGCTTCTTGTTCGGCGGCTTCGGCGGCGCGGCGATGATCGGCGGGGCGATCATGCTGGGCATCGGCTACGGTGCCGACGGCGCGACGTTATCGGGGGAGGGAAAGGTGACGCAGGGGGAAAACAAGTCCCTCACGACAGGCGGATTCGTCACGCTCGGCGTGGGCGCGGCGCTGGTGGCGACGGGGATCACGCTCGTGCTGCTGAACAAGACGGAGATCAAGCTGGTGCAAGCGACGCCGAAATCGACGGGGGTGCGGATTTCGGGGGGGCGGATTCTGTTTTGAGAGGTCAGGCCGAGGGCAGGCGGGGCGGGAAGCGGCGGGCGAGGTAGACGACGGAGAAGAGCGCGAAGGCGAAGACGGGCAGGTTGCGGGAGAGGTAGACCGGGTCGTACGCCGTGCCCAGCATCTCGTCCTGGAAGCTGTCCATGATCAGGTGGGTGATGTTGTAGAAGGCCGTGAGCGTCGAGCCGACGAAGCCGAGCGAGACGAAGGTCGCCCACTTTCTCCGCATGCCCGCCACGAAGGCAGAGGCCAGCAGAGCCATCACCAGCGCCTGGGCGAAGAACCAGTGACATGAATGCCCGTGCGGACTCTCCTCGGTCACGTGCCTCCCGAGGTCGGGCGCGATATCGATCGTGATGGCCGCGGCCCCGAGGAGGAATCCCCCTTGGAGCAGGCGGAGGGCGCCGGGCACGCGGGCTCGGGTCGAGAGGGCCTGGACGTCCGGCGGGTATTTGCGGGACAGGTAGACGAGGAGGGCCGCCGAGAGGGAGGCGCCGAGGAGGTTCCAGGCGAGGTAATCGGGGTGCTTGCTCGAATGGAACATCGAGCTGGGCAGGGCCATTCTGAGGAAATACAAGAGCGCGCCGAAGGCGCTGATCGCTCGATCTGCGAGGGCGAGCAGGATGAACGTGCGGAAGTGACCTCGATACGCCGCCACGCACGCACCCCCGACGAGCGGCAGGAGCACGAGGGTGTACAGCATGTCGAAGTGCGGGCCCGCGGGCCATTGGTCAGGGGATCGGAAGGCGCGGACGGCGAGGTAGAGGCCGAGCAGGGCGAAGGCCGTGAAGAGGCGGCGAAGCCAGAGGAGGTCTGTCGGTGGCGATGTCGGGTCGTGATGGGTCATGAGTACCCCCCTGAAAGTGTGATCCGGAAAGCCCAACGACCTCCCGGATCAGGTTGAAACCACCTCGAAACAGACCGATCGGCCTCTTCGTGTCCCCTTCCAACCTCGTTCCGGAGCCCTCCTGGCCTTCCGCGACGCCTTCGAAGCCGTGCTTTCTAGGCCGGGAGGCTTCCTGAGAGGCCCTCGAACCCGCGCCGTCGAGACCTCCCGGCCTCCGAAAACGCCGTTGAACCGCTGTTTCGAAGGCCTCCCGGCCTCTTCGCGCGCCTCGCAAGGGCCTTCGGACAGGCCGATCGGCCTCCGCGAACCCGGTTTCAGCCGTTCTCGGGAGACCCTTCGGCCTGTTCGATCGCGTTTCCACCCGAAGGTCGCTTCTGCGTGGCCTCCCGGAACGCGTCGATCGGGCGTAGCGCCTTGCGGGCCCGCGTGATCGTCTCCGGTTCATCTCGCTCCACCGTGGCGAGCACCCTCGTCGCGTAATCGACGAGCGCCTCGCCCATGGCCCGCACGTGCGCGCCGAGGTCCTCGGCGAGCGCGGCCTCGCGCTGGAGCATGCTCGCGACCATCTTGCCATAAGCGACGTGCTGCGTGCGCACGTTGTCGAGGAACTCCTTGCCCGCGATCCGCTCGATATCGGTCGCGAACCCCTCGCCGTCGATGCGCCGGAGGACGGACTCGGCGATGGCATATTGCTCGGGATAGGACTCGGTCAAGAACGAGAGCCCGGCCTCGCCGAAGAGCTCGGCGAGGATATCGGCCGCGCGCCGCGCGTCGGGATAGGTGGCCTCGGGGAGCAGCGTATACGCCTGGATGCGAGCGCGCAGCGCGCTCCATGAATTGTCCCCGGCTCGGTCGACGGGCCGCGAATCCTCGTCGCTTCCCCGGGTGAGCGCCTTCTTGCGCGCCGTATATGCGACCTGCGCAGCCTCGGCGGTATCGACGAGGCGCTTGGCGCCCTTCTTCACGGAGGAAGACATGGTCTTGGGACAGGCGTCCGCGACGACGCGGGACAAGGTGATCGCACCTTCCACGGTCATGACCGGGGCGCGGGCGTAAATGGCGGGGTCGAGGGGGGAGGGGGACATGTGGGGGCGCTTAACACAGGGGGCGGGCGGGGGGAAGGGGGAAGATGGGGGAGCCTTGGCGATGAGGTGGTCGAGCCGGAGGGGGACGGGAAGTTCATCGTCGGGCCCCCGGTCCCGACTGAACTTGGCAAACCGTGCGGCTGCGTGTATCCGTGGGGTAGAAGGCCGCCGTTGGGGCGAAGGGGCGTTGAACCGTGGAACTCTACATAGAAAAACAATCCGCCAGCGAGGCTATCGAGAAAGCGATTCGTGTTGCGCTCGGACTCCCACACGTGCATGGGATCAGTCGGATTTCGATCACCACATCGGCAGGCGTTGCTGAAGTTCCCGTACAGAACGTCAAGCCGAATGATGTAAAGGCTGTCTTGGGGCTCGAAAGGTTGCGTGTGCAACTGGGGTGGTTGCAAACGTCTTCTCTCGGTGAACTGAAGACCACTGTCATTTACCTGGCATCTAGTCACAACGAATTGGTGTTTACTCTGGCGCGGGAGGCGTTGTACGATAAGGTGACATTGCATGGTCAAGTTCGCGATATAACGCAGATGATGGCCATGATTGACAATGTGGGGACCCACTATCAAGCTGTTCCATCAGCAAAGCGGCTCCAGACGGATGTGGCAATCCGGCAGGCAGCTCCGCATGAACTCTTGTCGGAAGTGACACGGCGCCTTACCGACTCGGCAATCGATCTCCGGGCCGCGACGAAGGAGGGACTCGAGCACTTCCTCGCCAGTGTTGCGGCCATCGACAAGCAAGTCACCGAGAAGGTTCATGCCGAGCATGCGAAGCTGCGCGAAGAGATCGCGTCGGAGCGGACAAGGCTGCACGCAGAGATACACGAGGAACGAGCTAAGGCTCACGCCGAGATCGACACCGAACGAACGAAGCTGCAAGACGAGCGTGCCGCGTTCGAGGCGGAGAAGAAAAAACTCGACGACCGTCGCAGTACACACGTTCGTAGAGAGATCTTTCAGGAGCTCAAGAAGGCGCTCGGCGAGCAAAAGAAAGTGGAGCTTTCGAGGGAGACGAGTGGCAAGATCTGGCCGATTCGCATTGTCTGCGGCGTCGTTGCGCTCTTTGGGGCATCTCTCGCGGGCTTCGGTGTTTATCTGATGCTCAAGCACGGAGAGCTCGGGTTCCTGGCGCTTGCGCCGTTCTCCAGCGGCATACTGATTTTTGCGCTCAATGCGCTGTACTTCATGCGCTTCTCGAACGCATGGCTGGCTCGACACGCCGATCTGGAGACGCGAAATCAAGTGCTCCAGTTCGACATGGCTCGCGCAAGTTGGTTCGCAGAGATGTTATTCGAGTACCAGGATGAGAAGCAGGGGACGGTTCCCGATGCGGTAATTCAGGTCATGACGAAGAATCTGTTCGACCTCCAATCGGGGGACTCCGTCAAACATCCTGTCGATGACTTTGCGACTTTCTTGACCCGCGTAAACAAGATCCGGCTTGGTGAGGGCGAAATCGAGATGGATGCAAGCGTCAACGGTAAAGCTCGGGACAGGAAGAAGTAGGCCGTCACGAGTCTCAACGCCGGAACCGCGCGTCTACCTGTCGAACGACGACAGCGTGTTACTTTCTAGACTTCGGCCATCCCTCCCTTTAGCGTGCCACCGCTGCGCACCGGAGAGCGCAGCAGCGAGGGAGATCATGGCCAAGCTGATCTTGGGGCTCGGTGCGCTTTTTCTGTACAGCTCGCTCGGCATCGCCTCGTCGACGATCGACGTCCAGCAGGCGTCCTTGACGACGACCGATGCCGGGACGAATGAGCCTGGGCTCTGCGGGAGCGACACCATCCAGACGAACAGAATCAGCGAGGAGGAGCGCGAGCGTCGCGTGCAGGAGTGCGAGACGTTGTTCGAGGCATGTCGTGATTGGTGCACGAGGGGGAAGCTCGGCGCTCGCTGCTACGCGGAGTGCAGCAGGAAGCTCGCCGATTGCATGAAGAAGATTCCGTACGCGGAGTGAGGTCCGAATGGACGTCCTGGCCACCCGCATCCTCCAGTACCGCGACGACAGCGGCGTCGTGAAGGACGTCTCCCTGACCGTCTTCGCCCCACGCAAGACCGACCAGGATGACTGGGAGTGCGCCTTTCAATTCAGCCCGCCCCCCAACCAGAAGACCCTCCACGCGCGGGGCGTCGATTCCATCCAGGCGCTCCTCGCTTGCCTCACGGTCGCTCGCAGCTACATCGAGCATCCCACGGAGGACCGGTCGAGCTGGCGCGGGATGAGCCACGCCGGTTTGCCACAATTCGTCGAGAAGCCGGCGTCGTACCAGCCTCCCGCTCTCCCTCCGGTCGAGCCGAATCCCGGCGACCTTTTGGTCCTCGCGACCCGAACCCTCGGCCAACCCGATGAGACCGACGGCGTGCGCGAGCTCGTCCTCACCGTGTATGAGCCCGTCCGCGCGGATGACGGGACGTGGAGATGCGCTTTCGCGTTCGACTCAGCCGAAAACGAGCCCGTTCGTCATGGCGTCGGGGAGGATTTCATCGAGGCGCTCCTCGACGGCCTCGCGATGGCACGCGCGACCTACGAGACCATGATCCCAGAAGGCTGGAAAGCCCCAGCGTCGCACGAGCTCTGGGGCCTCGAATTTCTCCCGTACAAGGTGGGTCGAGCCTACGGGATGGAGCCGAGCAAAGTCTCGAACATGCCCGACTTCACCCCACCCTGATCAGAACGTCACCCCGAGCCCAAACGTCCCCAAAATCTGGATCGCCCCTTCTTTATCGTAAAACGTCACCCCGACGCTCTGGAACCGTGGGTCCTTCGATTCGGCGATGATCGTCACCGGGTCGGCCAAGGCCACGCCGATGCCGATGCCGCCGGAGAGCGAGAAGCCGCCGTCGCGCGTGAAGATCGTCGTATTGCCGATCATCGCGCCCAGGATCATCGAGCTCACGTTTTGCGTCGCGGTCACGTTCGAGAGCTGCGGGTGCGTCACCGTCGCGTCGAAGCTCTCGTAACCCACGTGGCCCTTCAGCCAGAAGCCACGTAGCGCTTTGCCCTCGAAGTAGACGCCCACGTTGCCCGCCAGCGCCCAGCCGCTCGCGTCGAGGTTCTCCGTCGGTGAACCCCAGATCCACGTCGGAGAGATCTGCAGCGCGATCGGGCCCCACACGGCCACCTCCGCCTCGAAGCTCAGGCGCCGGAAGAGAAGGTCGAACGGGTTCACCCGGGCCGACCAGCGGCAGCATTTCGGAGGCGGCGGCGGCGGCGGCGGCGTCGGACCCGTGCCCGCGCCCGCGACCGCAGGATACCCGGGCGGCGGCGGATACCCCTGCGGGTACCCCTGCGGATATCCCTGCGGGTACCCCTGCGGATATTGTTGCGGATACCCCGGCTGCTGCTGCGGATACCCCGGCTGCTGCTGCGGGTAACCCGGCTGCTGCTGCGGGTAACCCGGCTGCTGCTCCGGGTAGCCCGGTTGCTGCTGCGGGTAGCCCGGCTGTTGCTGCGGATACCCCTGCGGATATTGTTGCGGATATCCAGGTTGCTGCTGCGGGTAACCCGGCTGTTGCTGCGGATACCCCTGCGGGTATTGCTGCGGATATCCCGGTTGCTGCTGCGGATACCCCGGCTGCTGCGGGGGATACGCGGGCTGCTGCGGCGGCGTGCCCTGCGGCGGCTGCGCCTGCGGCGGCGGTTGTCCCGGCTGCGGCGGCTGCGCCTGCGGCGGCGGCGGCGCGGGCGGGGCCGCGGTGGGCGCCGCCGTCGCGGGAGGCGCAGGCTGCTGCGCGGGCGCGGTCTCGGTCACGCTGAGCGCCGTGGCGAACGTGGCAAGCAAGATCCAGGGCGAAGTACGACGTGCCATCGTCCGCGAATGTACCGGAGCAAAGCCCCGCGCGCCACGGGGACGAGCGCGCTCAGGCATGTTCGGGTCGAATCCCGGCGCCGCCTGGGCTACCCTCCCGACCCCCCATGAGCGTCAGCGTCGCCGAAGACCTCCCTCCGCCCCGCGTGGAGCCCAGCCACAACGATCTCGACCGCGCCCTCGCCGAGCTCGGCGATAACGCCCGCCCCTTCGCCCGGATGCCCCCGCGCGACAAGGCCCGCATCCTCCGCGAAGAGGTCCTGCCGCGCGTCGAGGCCGCCGCCCTGCGAATGGTCCAGGCGAGCTGCCTCGAAAAAGGCATCGACCCCGCCGCCCCCCTCGCCGGCGAGGAGTGGCTCGCCGGCCCCTGCACCATCGCGAGTAACGTCGCCGCCCTCGCCGACGCCCTCGACCAGATCGCTGCGCGCGGCGCGCCCAGGCTGCCCTTCCGCGCCGTCCGCGAGCGCGAGGACGGCCGCGCCAAGGTCCGCGTCTTCCCCATGCGAGGCTCGGACGGCGCGCTTCTCTCGGGCTTCACCTGCGACGTCCACCTCGAGCGTGGCGTTCGTCCCCGCGACGTCCGCGCCGAACAGGCCACGTTTTACCGGCAAGCCGACCCCGAGGGTGGCGTCTCGCTCGTGCTCGGCGCCGGCAACGTCGCGAGCATCGGGCCGATGGATACCCTGCACACGCTCTTCAACGAGGGGCGCGTCGTGATCCTGAAGACGAGCCCGGTGAACGCCTACCTCGGTCCGATCCTGGAGGACATGCTCGCGCCGCTCGTCTCGCGGGGCTTCGTCCGGATCGTGCACGGCGGGCCGGAGGTCGGCAGCTACCTCGCCGCGCATCGGATGGTCTCGCACGTGCACGTGACGGGCTCGCAGCGGACGCACGACGTCATCGTGTGGGGCAAGCCGGGGGCGGAGCAGGAGACCCGGCGCGCCGCGAACGATCCCGTCCTGAAGAAGCCCATCACCTCGGAGCTCGGCAACGTGAGCCCCGTCCTCGTCGTGCCTTACCTCTACGCCGAGGACGAGCTCTGGTTCCAGGCGCGCAGCGTGGCCACGCAGATCGTCAACAACGCCTCGTTCAACTGCAACGCGGCCAAGATGCTGGTGCTCGCCCGCGGCTGGGCGCAGCGGGACCTGTTCCTCGACAAATTGCAGCGGGCCCTCGGCGAGGCGCGCCCGCGGAAGGCGTATTACCCGGGCGCCGAGGAGCGGCACGCCGCGCTCGTGAAGGGGCACGATCTCGTGCGGTTCGTGGGCGAGACGGGCGAAGGTGCCCTGCCCTGGACGCTGATCACCGGGCTCGACGCCGCAAACGTGGACGAGCCGCTCTTCTCCACCGAGCCCTTCTGCGGCATCGTGAGCGAGGTGTCGGTCGGCTCGGACGATCCGGCCGAGTTCCTCGCCGCGGCGACGCGCTTCTGCAACGACACGCTCTGGGGCACGCTCTCGGCGTCGATCGTTTGTCCGAGTATTCTCGAGGACGACCCCGCCGTGGGCGCCGCCCTCGAGCGCGCCATCGACGAGCTCCGTTATGGGGCGGTCGCGGTGAATCACTGGCCCGCCCTGGTCTACGGGACGGTCACCGCGCCCTGGGGCGGGCACCCGAGCGTGACCCTCGCCGACGTGAAGAGCGGCATGGGCTTCGTCCACAACACGGTGATGCTCGGCCGCATCGAGAAGGCCGTGCTCCGCGGCCCGCTGACGACGTTCCCGCGGCCGCCGTACTTCTACGACCACCGCAACATGGCCGTCACGGCGGAGCGGCTCCTGCGGTATTACGCGAGACCCGGGTGGGGCCGTCTCCCGGGCGTCGCAATGGCAGCGTTACGCGGTTGACGCTTTTGGGGCCGTCGCATTTTGTATCGTCGCTCTTGACCTTACGTCACCAGCGCGGTTCGATGACCGTCGGAGCCACCAGCGTTTTCCATGACGACGAATCGAGATCCGCTCGCCGACCGTTTTTTTCGGTTCCAGTCCGCTCCGTGCCTCGACGTTGATTTCGACGGCGCGATCCTCTCCGCCAACGGGGCGTTTTGCCAGGCCGTCGGGCGCGGCGAGGACGAGCTCCGGGCCGCGGGGCTCGCGGTGCTCTTCGCGCCCGAGGCCCGCGCGGAGGCCCTGGCCGCGCTCGCCCGCGGGGCGACGGAGGACGTGCTCTCCTTCGCGCTGCCGATCACGCGCCCCGAGGGGGAGCTACGCTGGCTCGAATGGCGCGGCGTCTCGTTCCCCGAGGAGCGGCTGTTCCGGGTGGTCGCGCACGACGTGACGGCGCTCTGGCGCGCCGAGGCGGAGGCGCGGGAGCGGGAGCGGTTCCTCGGCACGTTGCTCGGTAACCTGCCGGGCATGGTGTATCGGTGCCGCAACGACGCGCGGTGGACCATGGAGTTCACGAGCGCGGGCTGCGAGCTCATCACCGGGTACACGGTCGACGAGATGCTCGCCGAGAACGCGGTCTCCGTCGCCGATCTCGTGCACGCGGAGGACAGCGCGCGCGTGTGGTCCGAGATGGAGGCCGCGCTCGACGCGCGCGCGCCTTACAAGCTCAAGTATCGCTTCATCCAGAAATCGGGCGAGGTGCGGTGGATGGAGGAGCACGGCCGCGGCGTGTACGACGCGTCGGGGGCCATCGTCGCGCTCGAGGGGTTCGTCACCGACGTGACCGCGCGGATGGTGGCGGTCCAGGAGCTCGAGGAGAAGCTGCGCGTGATCGAGGAGCAAAAGGAGCAAATTCAGCACCTCTCGCTCCCGATCATCGAGGTCTGGGACGGCGTCTTGACGCTGCCCGTGGTGGGCGTGCTCGACGATCAGCGCGCCGAGCGGATCATGCAAGGGTTGCTCGAGGCCGTGGTGCGGACGCAGAGCCAGCACGTGATCATCGACCTCACGGCCGTGGAGGAGGTGGACGCCGCCGCGGCCGAGCACCTCGTGCGGATCCTGCGCGCGGTGCAGTTGCTCGGCGCGCACGGCGCGCTCTCCGGGATGCAGCCGAGGGTGGCGCAGATCCTCGTCGCGCTCTCGGCCGACCTCGGGGGCGCGCGCACGTGGCCGGACCTGCGGGCCGCGCTGCGGGCCAGCATGCGCGTGCCCGCCGCCCGCCCGGGCGCGCGGCCACGTTGAAGAGGATCGTCAGCGCCCGCGGTCGAGGCGGAGCCGCACGGTGGGAATGAACTCCCGCGCGACGTCGCGCCCCGTGGTGAACACGCCCGGGCGCTGGACGAGGATGTTCGTGTACACGATGCGGGCGAGCTGCGCGTAGGTGCGGGCCGGGCAGTTGATTTCGGGGATGTGGTCCTGGATGCTCAGCGTGAGCGTCGCGCGCACATTGCCGCGAAAATCGGCGCGGGCGAGCAGCTCGTCGTCGATGGGCATGATCACCCGGCGCTCGTTGTGGAGGCCTCCGAGGGGCCGGCCTCGCTGATTGACGCACACGAACGTGGCCACGGCGCGGGCATATCCGATGTACCGGACCTCGGTGCGCGGGGGCATGAAGATCTCGGAGATGTCGAGCGAAAGGTCGCCGACCTCGTCGATCGTCGCGTCGTCGATGGAGAGGTTCATGGCTGCCGCCTCGCCCGAGCCGAGCGCGATGACGGCGCCCGCGAGCGCGGCGAGGGCCGCTCCCAGCGTACGTTTCATGATATCGTCCCCCCTTGTCGAATGGAGCGGAACCGCTGTTCCGTCCGGTGGCATTGCCAAAGGGCCATGCAAGACCGCGGCCGTCCCTGCGGTGCGGGGGCGAATCGCGTGGAGAAGCCGGAATCAGCGGCCCGAAAAGGCGGGTCTTCGTTTCTCGCTCGCGGCGCGTAACCCCTCGCCGAGGTCCTCGCTCGCATAACTCACGGCCTGCTCGTAGGCCTCGCGGTCGAGGGCAGCGGCGAGCGCGGCGCGGTCGAGGCCGAGGGATTTTTTCAGCGCGCGGACCACGAGCGGGGCGTTTCCGGCGATCTGGGCCGCGAGCTCCGCGGCGCGGGGGCGCACGTGTTCGGCGGGGACCGCTTCGAGGGCCATGCCCCACGCGGCGGCGTCGCGGCCCGTGAAGCGGCGTCCGGTGAGGAGGAGCTCGGCGGCGCGCTCGGGGCCCGCGCGTCGCGGCGCGAGGTACGTCGCGCCCATGCCGGGGTGCAGGCCGAGCGAGGCGAAATTCAGGGCGAGCCGGCTGTCCTCGTCGACGATCACGAGGTCACAGGCGAGCGCGACGCAGAGCCCCGCGCCGATCGCCGGCCCCCGCACGGCCGCGACCACGGGGACGTCGAGCTCCGTGATCGACAGATACCGGGCGTAAAACCCGAGCATGAAGGCCCGCGCCTCCGCGAAGCTCGCGGCGCGCAGGCGCTCGAGCATGGCGAGGTCGCCGCCCGCGGAGAACGCGTCCCCCGCGCCCGAGAGCACGACGGCGCGCACCGAGGCGTCTCGCGCGACCTCCCGCACCCGCGCGGCGAGGGCGTCTCCGAGCTCGGGGCTCATGGCGTTTTTTCGGCGCGTATCGTCGAGGACGAGCGTGGCGACGGCGCCGTCGCGTTCGAGGTGGACGTCGGGCATGCGAGCCCTCTAACACGGGACAATCTGCACTCGCCGTGCAAAATAGATGTTGCACTCAGAGTGCAGATAGGTAGAGTCGCCCTCGTGAGACGCGCGGCCGCACTTCCGCAGACGCAGACCGATGGGCGTCACGCGCGCGCCGAGCGTACGCGGGAGGCGATCGTGGAGGCGCTGCTCGGGCTGCTCTCGGAGGGCGTCTTGCGGCCCTCGGCCGAGCAGATCGCCGAGCGCGCGGGGGTCTCGCGGCGGGCGCTCTTCAACCATTTCGCGGACCTCGACGACCTGCTCTCGTGCGCGGTTCGGCGCCGCATGGAGACGGTCATGGCGATCTGGCCGAAGCTCTCCGAGGAGGGGACGGCGGCGGAGCGGGCGCGGAGCGTGGCCGAGGGGCTGGGACGGTTTCACGAGCAGATCGCGCCCGTGCGCCGCGCCGGCCTGCATTTCGCGCACGACTCGGCGTTCGTCGCGGGCCAGCTCCGCGAGGCTACGCGGCTGCACAGGGCGGCGATCGGCGCGGTCTTCCGGCGCGAGATCGAGGCGGCGCCGGAGGAGGCGCGGGCCACGTTGCTCGGGGGCCTCGCGGCGGCGGCGAGTTTTGCGATGTGGGAGGAGCTCCGGAGGAACCAGGAGCTCTCGGTGGACGAGGCGACCGGCGCCGTGCGGCTCGAGCTCGAAGGGATGCTCGCCCGCGCGGCGCGGGATCACGAGAATCGATAGAGGAGGAGACCATGCTTGCTTTCGACGGCGTCCGGATCACGTGCGTGCTCGTCTTGCTCGGGGCGACCGCGGGTTGCACGAATGGCGGGAGCAGCGGCGGGCCGGGCACGCCCGCGGCGGAGGCGCCGACGTATTACCGCGACGTGAAGCCGCTCGTCGATACGAAATGCGGCAACTGCCACGTCGAGGGGGGCATCGGGCCCTTCGCGCTCACGACCTACGAAGAGGTGGCCGCCGCGCGAGGGGCCGTGGAGGCCGCGGTCGTGGCGAAGACGATGCCGCCCTGGCCAGCGGACAGCGATTGCAACGATTACCTCGGGGATCGATCCCTCACGGACGAGCAGATCGACCTGATCTCGCGCTGGGTCGCCGACGGCGCGCCGGAGGGCAACCCGGCGGACGCGCCCGTGGCCGTGGAGGACACCTCGCTGAGCCTCTCGCGCGTCGATCTCGAGTTGCCCATCCCCGAGGCGTACACGCCGAAGGTCTCGCCCGACGATTACCATTGCTTCTTCATCGACTGGCCCGCGCAGGAGACGCAATACATCACCGGCCTGGGCGTCGAGCCGGGGCACGTGCCGATCGTGCATCACGTGATCGCGTTCGTCGCCAAGCCCGACAAGGTCGCCGAGTTCCAGGCGCTCGACGACGCCGAGCCGGGCGTCGGCTGGACGTGTTACGGCGGCCCCGGCGGCGGGCCTTCGGCCGCGGGCTGGGTCGGCGCGTGGGTGCCCGGCAGCGTGGGCAGCGATTATCCGGAGGGCACGGGGATCGAGATTCCCCCGGGGTCGAAGCTCATCGTGCAGATGCATTACAACACGTCGACGGCGGCGGCGGTCCCCGACCAGACGAAGCTCCTCGTGCGCACGGACAAGACGGTCGCGAAGAAGGCCGCGATCATGCCGTTCACGAAGCTGTCGTGGGTGACGCAGCAGACGATGACGATCCCGGCGCACACGAGCGACGTCGTCCACGAGGTCCAGGCGGATCCGACGCCGTTCTTGAACATGGCCACGGGCGGCGCCCTTCCGTCGAATGCGCCCGTCGACATCTACCTCGGCGGGTTGCACATGCATACGCGCGGCAAGAGCGGGTCTCTGCGTATCGTGCGTGACGCCGCCGAGCAGTGCCTCGTCGACATCCCGGCCTGGGATTTCCACTGGCAAGGCTCGTACCGGCTGAAGACGCCCACCCGCTTCGAGCCGGGCGACCAGATGCATCTGAAGTGTAGCTGGGACAACCCCGAGATGTACGACATCAACTGGGGCGAGGGGACGAACGACGAGATGTGCCTCGGCACCGTCTACGTCAGCGAGTGATGAATCGTCCCCCTCACCAACGCCATACATCTTAGCAAAAACATTCTCCCTTTCAAGTCTTGCTGGAAAGGGGCCCAGCCCGTAGTTTCCGCCTCGCCCGTGACCCTTTTGTCACGCGGCGGGAGGGAGCATGGAAGGTACGGGCAATCGGTCCATTTCCAGCGAACCCGCTTCCGTCGTCGCCGAGGAGCTCGCGCTCCTCGCGCGGACGCGCGAGGCCCTCGCGGAGGCAAGAGGCCTTCGCCGCGGCGCGAAGCCGGACGGCGAGGAGCTGCGCGCGCTCCGGGACGAATGGCGCGCGGCCGGCGAGGAGGACAGGCCCGCGCTGCTCGCGCAAATGCACGAGGTGCGCGCGCGGATGGAGCGGGCGCGTGAAGGCCGGCTCCCGGATCCGGCGGCGCCTTATTTCGCGCATCTGCGCGTCCGCGTCGCGGGCCGCTCCCGCGACGTGCTGCTCGGCCCGGCGCCAATGCTCGACGCGAAGCGCGGCGTGACGGTCGTGGAGTGGCGAAGAGCCCCGATCGCGGAGGTGTTTTTCGCGTGCGAGGAGGGCGAGGAATACGAGATCGAGGTGGACGGTCGGACGATCGAGGGCGTCGTCGAGGAGCGGCGGCTCCTCTCGTTCGAGGGCGGCGCGCTCGCGAGTATCACCGTCCCGGGCGGCGTGCTCCTCCGCGAGGGGGACACGTGGCGCTTCGAATCACGCGCCCTCGCCCCCACGCTCGTGGATCCCACGTCCCCGCGGCGAACGCCGGAGACGCGGAATCCGTTCATCACGCTCGACGCCGAGCAGCGGGCCCTCGTCGATCGGGAGCCACGCGCGCCGCTGCTCGTGCTCGGCTCGGCGGGATCGGGGAAGACCACGGTGGCGCTCCATCGCGTGGCGGCGCTCGTGCGGCGTTCTCCGCAGGTCTTTCCCGCCAAACGGACGCTCGTGCTCGTCCCCGAGCCGGGGCTCCGCCGTTTGTCCGAGCGGATCCTCGAAGGCCTCGCCGTGGAGGGCGTCGTGGTGAGCACGTTCGAGGACTGGATCCGCGCCGAGGCGCGCCGCGTGTTCTCGTGGTTGCCCCGGAACGAGCCGCCGGATCCGCCCTTCGCGGCGAGCCGCCTGAAGCGCCACCCGGCGCTCTTCGCGGCGATGGACAGGCTCCTCGACGAGGACACGAGCGCCGTCGCGCGGAAGCTCGACCGCCTGCTCGGTTTTCGCGGCGCGCTGCGGAGGGCGCTCGAAGCGCGGGCGGAGCCGATCCTCCGGGACCGGCTGCGGGCCCTCGAGGCGGGTTTGGCGCAAGAAACACCCGGCGAGAAGGGGCGGCTCTTGCGCGAGGCGCTGAAGGAGGAGCAGGACAAACTGCCGCGCGTGCGCGCGGGCCACCGGAGGCTCGTGGGGGATCGGGCGCTGCTCGCGCGCGTGGTCGAGGCCGCGGAGGGGGATCTTCCCGCCGGGATCGCGGAGCAAGTCGCGGCGCACACGAAGCAGCAGCTCGCGATGACGAGCGAGGAGGCGCATGCGCACGTGGACGCGGGCCGCCTCGCCACGCTCGACGGGAAGACGCTCGACGCCGGCACGCCCGAGGAGGCGGCGGGCACGGTGGACGTGGAGGATTATGCGATCCTGTTCGAATGGCTCTTTCGCCGGACGGGGGCGAGCGCGACCAAGGCCGGGGCGCTGTCTCGTTACGCGCACATCGTGCTCGACGAGGCGCAGGAGCTCGCGCCGATCGAGCTCCGCGTGATCGGGCGCGCGCTCGATCCGGAGGGCAGCGTGACCGTGGCCGGGGACGCGGCGCAGCGGATCGATCGCTCGGGCCATTTCCGCTCGTGGGAGGCCGTGATGGAGGCGCTCTCCGTGAAAAGCGAGCCGGCGTTCCTGGAGACGTCCTACCGATCGCCGCGGCCCATCGTGGAGTTTGCCCACGCCATTCTCGGCGCGGACGCGCCCGCCGAGGTGCCGCGCGCGCCACGCGAGGGCGCGCCCGTCCTCTGCACGGTCGTGCCGGGCGAGGGGCACGCGGCGGCGGTGTTATGCGAGGGTCTGCGGCGATTGCGCGCCGATGATCCGTATGCCTCCGTGGCCATCATCACGCGCGACGAGCATTCGGCGCGGGCCGTGCACGAGGCCGTCTCCCGCGGCATGCCGTGCCGCCTGGTGCAGGACGGGGATTTTTCGTTCGGGCCGGGGATCGAGGTGACCGAGGTGTCCGAGGTGAAGGGGCTCGAGTTCGATTACGTGATCATCCCGGACGCGAACGGAGTCGTTTGGCCCGACGGACCCGAACATCGGCGTGCGCTCCACGTGGCCGTGACGCGCGCGATGCGGCGGGTGTGGATCGTGTCGCCGGGGGAGCCTTCGCCGATCCTGCCTTCAGAAGAGGAGCTTCGCCGCCTCCGCGAGGTCCGCCGGCGATAGGTTCGGGTTCGGCCGCACCGGCCCGTGGCCGAGCAGGTAATGCAGGGGGATCCGTCCCTTCGTATCGGCCGCGTACTTGTCCCCGCCCGCGTCGAGCAGCAGCCGGATCATCGGCAGCGACCCGCGCGCGGCTGCGTACATGAGCGGCGTGCGCGCGTCGTGCGCGAGCTTCGGCTCGTACGGCTGGAACGTCGCCCGTTGCACGACCGCGCCGCGCTTCAGGAGGCGGCGCGCGGCGTCCAGGCGGTCGTGCTGCGCGGCCGCCATGAGCGGGGTTTTTCCGAAATGGTTCGGCGCGTTCGGATCGACCACGAGGTCGAGCTCCTCGGCCCTGGCCGGATCCACCTTCATCTCCCAGAGGATCGGCAGCGCCGCGGCGTTCAGCACCGCCATGTGCACGAGCGGATCCATGCCCGTGTGCTTCGCGCAGGCGCGGAACGGCTCGAGAACCGCCTTTTCGTGTTCGCTGGCCTGAAGGAACGCTCGTATCTCTTCCGGCTTCGCCCCGTCGACGACGAGCTTGCGCAAGGAGCGGGGCGGCGCCGCGTCGCCACACGCGGCGCCCCAGACGACCTGGAACAGGCCCACGTGGGCGGCTTCGTTCGCCTGCTTCTCGTCGAGGCCGCGGGTCTTGTCGTGGGCCACGAGCTTGGTCCTGAGGTCCTCGGCGAGCCTCTTCAGCCGGCCGTACATGGCGCGGCTCTCGGGCGTCATGTACGACCAGGTCTCGTAGGGCCAGGTCGTGGGCGGCGTGGGGATACGCAGCAGGCTCTTCGGATCGATCCGCATAGCCTCCTCCTTCGCCTTCAGCGCGGCGGCGAGGCCGAAGCGGAGCGAGCCGCCGTGGTTCACGTAAAAATGGCCGTCGGCCTCCTCGCTCGCCTGCGTGTACGCCTCGAGCTCTCGATCGGGAAAACCCCGCACGAAGCCGCGGCCCCAGGCGCACCCCGAGCGCGGGAGAAAATTGTCGCGGTTTCCGCCGAAGAGCGGCGTCGTCGATTCGAGCAGCTTCGGCCGGGCGAGCAGCACGGCGCAGGGGATCGCATAAAAGGCCGACGCCGTGTTCGCGGCGCCGCTCGCGGAGGCGACCCGGACGATCCCGAGCAGGCTCTCGTCCGTGCCGTCGTACACGCGCCGATCGATCGACGCGTCCTCCAGGAGGAACGTGTCGTCGTTTTTTTTCGCCGCGGCCACGCTGGCCTTCTCGACCTCGCCGAGCAGCTTCTTGATGTTCTCGTCGCGCGCCGCCGATTGGGGCCGGAGCGCGTGCAGGAACAACGCGTGATCGAGTTTCCCCACCGTGCTCTTCTTGGCCGCCGCTTCGAGCGGTTTCGAGGCGGCGTCGGGTTTTTCGCCCATGAAGAGGATGGCGGCGCGGAGATCCCAGGGCTCGGGAGGCGCCGTCGGCTCGGGCGCGGCGGGTTCTTCCTTCTTCGGCGCTTCGGTCGCCTCGGGCAGCACCTCCGCCACGACCGCGCCCGGGTCCTTCACGAAGCGCTCCATCAAGTCGAAATCACGCTCCTTTCCCCTCGGCGTCGGGCAGGAGAGCAGCGGGCCCGCGGCCTTGTCGAGGCGCTTTGCGGCCGCCTCGACGAGGCTGCGCCGCCCGAGCAACGTGCGGCAAGGCAGGCGCAGCCAGTCGCCCTCGCGGAACCGCTCGCGCTCCGTGCGGGTATACGCGTCCGAGCGCTTGAACAGATCGTATTCCGCGTTCCTGTAGTCCTCCGCGCTCGCGAGGACGAGCGCGGCGTCGACGAGCCGCATCGTGGCCACGAGCCGGATCATCGTCCCCTCGGGCCCCTCGGCCTTCGCCGCGGCGATCGCCGAGACCTTGCGCGCGTAATCGGCGGCGTCGCCCGGTTTTGGTTTGTCGAGGCTGAGCTCCGCGGCGCGCAGCCGTCCCTCGAGCTGCGATCGTGCTTCCTTCGCGACCGCGGCGAGCTTGTCCGCCGCGCTCGTCTCCCCCGCGAGGACGGCCTGGTACGCCTCGACCAGCCCTTCGAATGGATGCGGCTCCCCGCCGGCGGGCCATTTCGCGACCTTTTCCCCGGCGGCCAGGCGCTCGAGGTTCCCCTGGATGTGCGCGAGGACCTGCCGCGGATCCTCGTGCTGTTTCGGCGGGGGTGGGGGAGGCGGGGCAGGGCGGGGCGGCGCCTCGCCCGCGGAAGCGGCGACGGAGGCGGGCGCGGAAGCCGTCGCGGATGCGGTCGCGGATGCGGCGGGCGCGGGTTCGGGATCCGGTTTGTTACAAGCCGAGGCCAGCCCCACCACGAGGGCCCATGCGGCGACGCGGCCGAAGAGCGACATGGCGCCATGCTACACGCCGCCCCGCGCGGCTGTCAGCGCCCGACGGCAAACGCGACGAGGGCGGCGAGCGCGAGCGCGATCGTCACGACCGTCGCGGCCCTTCCGGCGCCGAACGAGAGAGCGGCGGCGCGAGGCGCCTCGGGCTCCCGGCTCGGCGCCTCGGGCGCGGCGGGCTCGCACCACGTGACGCCCACGCTCGCGGCCTCGCCCGCGCGCGCCTCGATCAAGAGCTGCGCGATCCCCGCGCCGTCCTCGCCGAAGGGCCGCAGGATCCGGAGCACCACGCCGCCCTCGAACGCCGCGGGCAGCCGCACACGCACGAGGCGCTCTTCGTCTTCTCCCGGGACACGATGGCCTCCGCGGCGCCCGCATCCGTCGCATCCGCCGCCGTCGCAGCGCGCGCACGTGACGCGTTTCGGGATCACGACCTCGATCACGGCGCCGGCCCAGCCGCGCGGGACCTCGATCACGAGCCGCCCGCGGGGCTTGTCGCAGGCGTCGAGCGCGGTCGGGTCCAGGACACGGGAGAGGGCCTCGCCCATCGCCCCATTCATGCCTCGACGTGGCCTTCGGGGGAAGCGAAAGATCGATGCGGGCCCGCGCCCCGCCGATGTATGCTGCGCGCGATGAAGCCAGCCGTCGTTTTTTCGGCCGCCCTCGGGCTCGTGTTCACCGCGGGCTGCGGCGCCAAGGTCGTCGTGGACACCCCGGGCGAGGGGATGGGCGGCGCCGGAGGGACGGGCCCATCGAGCACGACCCTCTCCAGCGTGGGCCCCGGGCCCAGCGTGTCGAGCGTGGGCCCCGGCCCCGAGCCCAGCGTCTCGGTGGGCCCGAGCCCCGGCCCCGAGCCCAGCGTCTCGGTGGGCCCGAGCCCCGGCCCGAGCGTCGTGAGCAGCGTCTCGACCGGCCCCATGGCCTGCGACGGCCAGGGGGATTGCGGGGGTTGTATCGACTGCTCGATCAACGCGGATTGCAGCGCGCTCTGGAACGAATGCGTCGCGAGCCCGCATTGCGACGGGCTCATGAAGTGCCTCCCGAACTGCCAGGATCAGCTCTGCTTCGACAAGTGCTTGCAGACGTTCCCGCAGGGGATCGAGCTCTACAACGAGACCGCGATCTGCCTCGTCTGCAAATCCTGTTACAACGATTGTGACGGCCAGGGCCAGGGTTGCCCCTGAGCGCGCCGCCGAACCGGGTATTCCTCGCCAACATGAACACCGAACCTCCACAGGACATGCTTCAGGAGCTCGGGCAAAGCGCGATCGGTATCGGCGTCGGCGCGGCGGTGCTGCTCCTCTGCGCGCTCGCCCTGCCCAGAGCGGAGCGCCGGGGCACGCTGAAGACGTCGATCGTCCTCCTCGGCTTGCACGTCCTCACCGTGCTCGTCCGGCTGCCGCTGCCCGAGGGCAAGATCGACCGCGGGGTCGAGGTCCTCGGCCTGTTTTTCCTGCTCTTCGCGCTGGCCCGCGCGATCTTCGTGCTCGTCGTCGACGTGCTCATCGGCGCGCGCCTCGCGCAGCCGATGCCGCGGATCATCCGCGACATCGTCCAGGGGCTCGTCTACCTCGGCGCGGCCGCGATCGTGCTGCGCGAGGTCGGCGTCGAGCCCGGCTCCTTGCTCACGACGAGCGCGCTGCTCACGGCCGTGATCGGCCTCTCGCTCCAGGAGACGCTCGGCAACCTCTTCGCCGGCCTCGCCATCCAGGCGCAGCGGCCGTTCGAGGTCGGCGACTGGATCGGCCTCGACCCCGATCCGCGGCTCATCGGCCGCGTGGTCGAGATCAACTGGCGCGCGACGACCGTGCTCACGCTCGATCAGGTCGAGCTCATCATCCCGAACGGCGTGCTCGCCAAGACGACGATCCGCAATTTCACGAAGCCCACGAACATCGCGCGGCGCCTGGTGATCGTCCAGGCGCCCCACGACGTCTCCCCGCGCCGCGTCGAGGAGGCCCTGCTCGAGGCGGTGCACGACGTGCCCGGCATCCTCGCGCAGCCCGCGCCGAACGCGCAGACCCGCGGCTTCAACGAGAGCGGCATCGAGTATCAGGTCGGCTACTTCATCGAGGATTTCTCCCTGCGCGACCGCATCGACTCCACCGTCCGCCACCGGGTCTGGTACGCGCTCCAGCGCGCGGGCATCTCCCTTGCGGTCCCGCGCCGCGCGGTCGAAATGCACGCGGTGACCGCGGAGTCGCGCGCGGAGCAGGCGCGGCGGGAGGCCACGCACCGCAAAGCGGCGCTCCGGACCGTCGATTTCCTCGCGCCCCTGCCCGAGCCTTCGCTCGAGCGGCTCGCCTCGCTCTCGCGCACCTGCCATTTCATGCCCGGCGAGGCCGTCATCCGTCAGGGGGATCCGGGCAGCGAGCTCTACATCGTGCAACGAGGTGATCTCGGGGTGCTCGTGGGCCGCGGCGAGGGCGGCAGCGTCGCCGAGGTCGCGCGGCTCGGCCCCGGGCAGTTTTTCGGGGAAATGTCCCTGATGACCGGCGAGAGGCGCGCGGCCACCGTGAAAGCGACCACGGACTGCGAGCTCGTCGTGGTCGGCAAGGACGCCTTCCAGGAGGTGCTCGCCGGCGATCCGCGCCTCGTCGAGCAGATCACGCGCGCCCTCGTCGATCGCCAGCTCGCCCTGGAGGAGAACCTCAGCGCGCGCGCCATGTCCCGCAGCACGCGCGCCGAGGCCGACGCGCAGAGCTCGGCGCTGCTCGTCAAGATCCGGCAATTCTTCCAGCTCTGATCCCCCTTCACGCTCGCGCCCGCGCGCCCGTTCGCCGCGGTATGCGGTTTGCCCCTGCGAAAGCCAAGGGAGGGAGCCGTGGCGCGATTTCTACACGGGCGTTCTTCGCGGGTCTCCGCGCTGGCCGGTCTTTTATTGCTGGGATTGTCGCTCGGCTGGCTCGCTCGTCGGGCGCGCGCCATCAGCCTTCGGGGCAAGGTCGCGGTCGTGACCGGCGGATCCCGCGGGCTCGGCTTGCTCATGGCCGAGGAGCTCGTCCGGCAGGGGGCCCACGTGGCCATCTGTGGGCGGGACGCGGGCGCGGTGAGCCGGGCGATGCACCTCCTGCTCAGCCGTCACGGCGCGGACGTGCTCGGCGAGGCGCGCGACCTCGGCAAGGAGGAAGAGGCGAGGGCCTTCATCGAGAGCGTCGTCGCGCGTTTCGGGCGGATCGACCTGCTCGTGAACAACGCGGGCGTGATCCAGGTGGCGCCGCTCGACATGCTCGACGTGGCGAAGCTCGACGAGGCGATGCGCTCGAACTTCTGGAGCGCGGCGAATACGACGTTCGCGGCGCTGCCGCACCTCGGCGCGGACGCGCGCATCGTGAACGTGACCTCGGTCGGCGGGCGCGTGCCGCTGCCGCACATGCTCGGCTACACGGCCTCGAAGTTCGCGATGGTGGGCCTGTCCGAGGGGCTCGCGGCCGAGCTCCGCGCGCGGGGAACGAAGGTCACCACGGTGGTGCCGGGGCCGATGCGGACGGGCTCGTTCTACAATGCGGAGTTCCTCGGCCGGCAGCGGGAGGAGTTCGCCTGGTTCAGCGTGCTCTCGTCCTTGCCGCTCCTCTCGATCGACGCCGAGGTCGCGGCGCGGCGGATCATCCGGGCGGCGCGGGAGGGTCGGCGGGAGGTGCACCTCGGCCTCGTGGGGCGTCTCTTGCCGGTCCTGCACGGCCTGGCGCCGCGGCTCTTCGGGATGGTCACGACGGCGATGGCGCGCCTGCTCCCGCCGCCGGGGCACAGCCCCGAGCGCTGGAAGGGGCGGGAGATCAACTCGACGTTGCCAGGCTCGTTCCTGCTCGGGCTCGGGGACCGGGCGGCGCGGGAGAACAATGAGGAGCCGCCGGTTTAGGTGGCGGGGCACCTTCGGCGCACGACCCGAGTAAAGAGAGCCACATCACACGCCTGCCCTCCTACGGGTTTGCGGATCGTTCCTACGGGTTTGCGGATCGTTCCTGCGGGGTTGCGGTTCGCTCCGGTGGTCCGAGCGGTTTGCTCCCGCGGGCGAGCCTTTTGCTCCTGCGGGTTTGCGGTTCGCTCCCGCGGACGAGCCTTTTTCTCCTGCGGGTTCGTGATTCGCTCCCGTGGTCCGAGCGGTTCGCTCCTGCGGGCGAGCGGTCCGCTCCTGCAGGTTCGTGGTTCGCTCCCCGGGTCCGAGCGGTTTGCTCCTGCAGGTTCGCCGTTCGTTCGTGCGGATCTGCGCTTCGCTCCGGCGCGTCTGCCCGGCCGTTTCGGAGGGCCTTGACGCCCCGGCGCGCACGGAGCGACCCTGGTTTCCATGGCCCTGCGCCCCCGTCCCAGCACCCCTCTCCCCCTGCTCGTGTTGACCTGCGGGGCCCTGCTCAGCCTCGCGCCCGCGGCGCGCGCCGAGGTGAAGGGGCCCGATGGGTATTCCCTCGGGGAGGCGTTGCCCGGCGCGTCCGCGGGGGTGCTCTTCGTCCATCCGGAGAAGAAGCAGTGGTTGCAGCGCCTCTGGAACCAGCTCGATTGCGGCGGCCCCGACGTGCTCACGCCGGGGAGCCTCAACGATCCCACCTACGGCGGGCACGGCTTGCAAGGCACCGCCCGCGCCGGCGACGAGCACTTCTACGCGTTCGCCTGGGGCTACGACGCCCTCCCCGGCAGCCAGGGCGGCGAGAGCCCCGAGGGCTTCGCGGTGTATCGCGCCGTCTGCGGCGTGAACTCCGAGCAAGTGCTCGCCTTGCCGCCGGGCGCCGCGGGCATGCCGCCCGCGCTCGACAAGACGTTCGCAGGTGGGGTGCCCGCGGCGCCGGACGGCACGGTGTATCTGCCGACCCAGGACGGTTTTTACACCCTGTCCCTCGACGCGCCGGCGCCCCCCACGCCGCTCGCCACGCGCGCGGCGATCCAGGCCGCGTTTGCGGCGTTCCCGGACCCGTACCCGTGGACCGACGCGCCCGTGGTCGAGCCCTTTTACCTCGCGAGCGCGACGGTCGACGGCGCGGGGCGCCTGCTCGTGGTCGTGGCGCAGCCGATCGACGGCGAGACGGCCACGTGGCTCGTTCGCGTCGATCCGGACAAGGTGGTGCACGTGATCGCCGAGCCGGCCGTCACGCGCGCGGCCGGCGTGAAGCCCGCGCCGATCGCCTGGAGCCCGACGCTCGGGGCGACGTTGCTCGATTGCGGGTCGCGGCTCTGCGTCGTCGATTCCGACGGCGCCGCCCTGCGAGCGCCGCATCCACCCTGGCTCGCGCGGAGCACGATGGAGGTCTCGATCGGCAATCTGGTGCCGACGACCGGCGAGCCCTTCGTCCAGATGGACGTCGATTTCGCGCTGCGCCCGCTGCTCTTCGACCCGGCCCGCCTCGACGCCGACCGCGACGGCCTGCCCCTCGCCCGGGAGATCAGCCTCGGCCTCTCGGATCTCGACCCCGACGGCGACGACGACGGGGTGCACGATGGCACCGAGGTGCGCCTCTTCGCGACCGATCCGAGCGACCCGGCGAGCGGCCCGCCGCGCGTGTCCTCCGCGCCGAAGCTCGCGCCGTCGATGCGTATGCACGACTGGACGCTCTTCCGTGATCGCATGATCGAGGTCCACGGGCTGCACATCCGGGGGGTGTGGCCCGGCGCCGTCTGTCATCGGGTCGAGAACATGAGCGGCTTTCGTTGCCTGAAAGGTGACGGCGCGCCGGTCAGGAGCACGAACTTCGATTACGGGACGTCGCCGGACTTCAACGCCGGGCTGGGTTACGCGCTACTCGGCAACAGGGTCGTCGACGTCGCGACGGGCGCGGAGACGGTGACCGCGGGCAAGCCCGACACCGCCCACGACCCGGGCTTCGGCGCGACGACCTACCAGCGCGTCGACGACGACCGGCGCGTGATGCGATATCGCGACGGCGGGGCGTTTGCCGTGATCGACCTCGATCGCACGGGCTGCCCGATCCTGGGATCGGCCGAGGAGGAGGCCACGCGTTGTAGTGACCCGGCCGAGGAGATGCTCGATATCCACTACGTCTCGCTCGCCGGCTACCACGCGCCGACCCAGTCGAACCTGTTCGCGCTCCACACGCACACCCGCGGGGTCTGGCTCGTGGCCATCAATGACACGCGCGCCGAGCGCGTGGCGCATCTGCAGACGTTCGACGACAGGTCGCCGTATTTCGCGCCGCTCGCGGACGGCGCGGTGACGCTCGGCATGTTCGCCGAGGACAATGGGGAAAACGGGGTCCTCTACAATTTCGACCCGGGGTTCCGCACGATCGGCGAGCCGTTCGGGCAAAAGAGCATGACGCCGCATGCGGGCGCGTGGTTCCGCCATGGAATGCTGCACGTCACCTCGTACGCCTGGTACACGTTGCCTCCCGACACGGGGGACGAGAGCGGCGGCTGCGTCTCGGTCGGTGATCTCACCCTGTGTGGCTTCGATAGCCCGGTGGCGATGCCCGATTACACGTCGCAGGTGTACGTCTACCACGAATGGGTGCCGGTCCCGGAGAAGCTCGAGCCGGGCGAGGCGCTGTTCTTCGCGAACCTACGCAACGTGGAGGGCGGGACGTTCGTGACCAAGAGCGAAGCCGACTGGGCGCTCTGGCGGCAGACACGAAGGGGCGGCACGTATCGGTGGATCGACCGGCCGAGGTTCGAATCGTTGCTCGACGCGGCCGGCGAGAGCTCGATCGCCGCCGAGCCGCTCGGGCCCGTGGTCGCGCTCGGCGCACGCGAGGATGGAAGGCGCGTCTGCATCGTGGAGAGGCCCGCGAGCGAAAAGACGCGCCTCTTCGAACTCGCGCTCGACGGCGAGACGGCGGAGGCGCCTTCGGCCCTGACGCTCACGGCGCAAGCGTCGGCGAGCGCCTGCGCGTATGCACCAGGCGGGCTCGCCGTGCTCGCGCAATCGGGCGCGGCGAGCGAGCTGCGCCTCCCGGGCGGCGAGACGTACGCGCTCTCGATCCCCGATCCCTCGGGCTTCGTCGCCATCGACGGCGGCTGGCTCGCCTGGGGGCGCGAAGGCGAGACCACCTGCGTCCGCGGCGGGAGCGTGCAGGCGTCGACGACCAAGATCGTGGCCGCCGATTTCAAGGACGGGCTCGTCCATTACGTGGACATCGACGGCATGCCGTACGTCGCGACCCTCGACGCGATCTGCGGCGGCGAGGGCGCCCAGGTGGAGGCGTTGACGGAGCGTGTCCTTCTGGAGAACCCCTTGAGCCTGTGGACGCTCGCGTCGCAGGTCGGCTCGATCGTGCTGGAGGGACACGTGAAGCGGGCGCACCTGGCGCTCTCGCCGTCGGGGCACGTGCTGTACGCGACCGAGGGGCTCGGGTACGACTCGGCGAGCGCATTTTATCACGATCGATTGATGCGGCTCCGGCCGTCGTACACGCCGCGGCGATGGGACGCGCGTATCGTGGAGCTCGACCCGCGCCGCCACGAGAAGGCGCTTCATGGCTTCGATACGATCCTGGCGGAGAACCTCACGGCCTTGACCGTCGTGCCCTGGAAGGAGTGGGAGCTCTCCGATTGGGAGTATCTCGGCATGACGCCGCCCCCGCCCTGGGTGGGAGGCAAAGATCCCGATCTCACGCCGATCCCCTGGCCCGATTCGAAGGGCGACGAGGACGCGTCGTCGTGCGGCTGCCGCGTGGCGTCCTCCGAGACGGAGGGCTCATTCGCGCAGCTCCTCGGGCTCGTCGCCCTCGCGGGGGCGTGGGCGCGCAAGCGGCGCGCTCGTCCTGTGCATGAAAGGTCCGTTCGATGAAGACGAAGGCTTCGATTCATGGCCTCGCGGCGCTCGCCGCTCTCCTTGCCTGCGCGTGCGGCACGGAGCCGCTCGATCGGCGCTCGCTCGCCTGCTCGAACGTGGCAGTGAACCAGGATTACCATCCCGTGAAGGGCAAGCTCGACGTGATGATGAAGGAGGGGCCTCCGCCGTCGGAGCAATGGCTGCTCGCCGCGCAGACCACGTACGGCGCCAAGGTCAATGGCTGCGCCCTGTTCGAGGGCGTGGAGCGGTGGACGATCTCGCTCGATTTCGTCCTGCAGAGCGACATCACGAGCGAGACGAAGGTGAACTCGGAGGGGATCGAGCCGCCCTATTTCATCGGCGCGGTGTCGATCCGCGACGCGAAGAGCCAGCCGCAAGAGCTGTTCACGTTCGGCGGCATCCTCACCCCGGGCGGCGAGGTGCTCGTGCAGGAGTACAGCCGCGAGGATCGCAGGCTGCGCGCCACGGCCCGCGGCTATTTCGATTTTGATATCGACGTCACCTGGACCGAGGAGGCGCTCACCGAGGAGGACTGACGCGCTCGACGGCGGGCGGCCTTGCATCGTTCTTCCTGCTCGCTACCCTCCCGCGCCCATGCCGTCCGCCACCGTCCCGTTCGCTCGCTCCGGTTCGGCCGTCGCCTTCGTTCTCATGGCATTCGCCGGATGCGGGGGCGCGTCCGAGCGTCCGGCGGCTCCTGCGCCCTCGTTGCCGCCGCCTCCGGCGCTCACCGGCGTGCCGCCGCTCGGCTGCGCGGCGCCGCTCGCCGATCGGTCGGCGAAGGCCACGGCTCTCGTCGCGAGCGAGCTCCACACGTGCGCGCTCCTCGACGGCGGTCGCGTGGCGTGCTGGGGGCGCGACGAGAAGCGCGGTCGGATGAATCTCTGCGAGAGCAAGCACGCGGCGCTGGCCGTCGAGCTCCCGTTCGAACGCGGAGACCAGGTCGCGACCTCGATGGAGGGTACGTGCACGCTCTCGCAAGGCACCGTCCGCTGCACGGAAGGGATCTTCACCGCGCTGTGCGAGAAGCCCTGCGGGAGCGGAGAGGTCGCGGCGCTCGCGGGCGCTTCACGAATCGCGGTCGGCGACTACCACGTCTGCGCCATCGTTCGTGGTGAGGTCGTCTGCGTGGCCCCCGTGTTTTTGCACGGCCTGCCGCCGGTGCTCGGGGACGTCGGCGGTCGCGAGGCAAAGCGGGCGCCGGCGGGTGCGGGCAGCGAATACGCGCGGAGCAAGGTGCCGATTCGTGGAGCAACGCTGCTGACGGCCGGCGCCGGGTTCTCGTGCGCGACCGATGCAGCAGGCGCGGTGTGGTGCTGGGGCGCCAATTATCATGGCGTGCTCGGCGTGGCGCACGGCAAGGAGCAGGACGACGGCGCTCTGCACCGCGTGGGGGCCTTCGACGACGTCGTCCACCTCGAATCGAACGGCGCGACGGCGTGCGCGATCACGCGCGCGGGCGACACGTATTGCTGGGGCGCCGGTTTCGACGATGGTGCTGTGACGATGCCGTTCGAGCGCGCGCGCGACGTCGCGATCGGAGACGGATTCGTCTGCGCGGTCGACGGCGCGGACCGCGTGACTTGCGCGGGAAAGTTCCGTGATGTGCTCGGCGGCGAGCCGCTGTCGTTCGCCGGCAAGCCGATCGAGATCGCGAGCGGCAGCGGGCGCCTGTGCGCGCGGCTCGAGAGCGGCGCGATCGCGTGTGCCGGAATCTCCGGATACCTCGGCGACGGCGGCGGTTTGCCGACGCCCGTCAACGACGGCTCCGGCGCGATGGATGTCAAGCTCGTACACGAGCCGCGCCACGTCCTCGGCCCGCACGCCGAATGAGCGAATCACGCTCGTTCCCTGAGCAATCCTAGAGGCGCGCGCCGGCGTGGGCGCCCGCCGTCGCCTGGGCGTTCATGCGCCGCATACACAGCCGCAGGCCCTCCCGCAGGTTCGAGCAGGTGATCATCTGCGATAGGTCGAGGCCCAGGCTGACGACGGTCTGCGCCACGGTGGGGCGAATGCCGGTGATGATGCCCTCGGCGCCGAGAAGGCGGATGGCGGCCACGAGGGAGAGCAGGTGCGCCGCCGTCGCCGAGTCCACCATATCGACGCCCGTGAGGTCGATGATCGCATAACGCGCGTTGAGCCGCGAGACCGCCCCGAGCAGGTCGTCCATCACCCGCGCGGCGCGCTCGCTGTCGACGACCCCCACCATCGGGAGCGTGACCACGCGCTCCCAGATCTCCATGATGGGCGTCTCCAGGTCACGGATGACCTCCTGCTGCCGCTCGATGAGGTCGAGCTTGTGTTGCAATTCCTGCATCTGCCGCTTCGCCGCGCTCTTGTCGAGGGATACGCAGATGGCGCCGATGACCTCGCCTTTTTCGTCCCTGGCCGGGCAAAACCAGTTTTCCCAGAGGATGCCGTGCGCCTCGACGACGTAATATTTGTCCTCGCCGCGAAGGGCGCCGAGGGTGCCCCCCTTGATCACGGGATCGTGCGCGTAGGTCTCGGCGAGGTTCTTGCCGAGGTTGACGTTCGGGCCGAGGCCACTCGTGATCAGGGCCTTGCCGTCATTGAAGGTGACGACGCCGTCCCGATCCACGACGGTGAGCGCGAGCTCGAGGTGATCGAGGATCACGCGTAGCATCTTCTCCGGGTCGTTTTCGCGGGGAGGCGGGGCCGCCGGGGCGGGGAGGAGGACGGCGTGGACCTCGGGGCCCTCCTTCACGCGGCGCGCGCTGAAGGAATAGGCCTGGTATTGCCCATCCGCGGCGCGCAGGCGGGTGACCACGCGTTCGGCCTCGCCGTCCTCCGGCAGGCGCGCCCAGAGCGCCTCGAATTCCCCGCGATCGTCGGGGTGGACGTTCGAGAGGAGGGAAAGGCCCTCGGCGCAGGCATCACCGAAGGCGCGGGTTGCCTCCCTGTTCGCCCTCCGGATGACGCCCTCCGGGCTCGTCACGAAATAGATCCCCGGGCACGCGTCGAGAAACGATTGGAGCATGTCCCCTCCCACCATCCTCCGTGCGTATCACCGCATGTCGCCACATTGCAATCCTGCAATTTGAATTGTTCGCGACGTCATCACGTTGACAGGGCGGTCGTCATTTTGATGCAGGATCGGTGACCTGGCGCGCTGGTTCGCGTCGCGCCCCCTTCCCATGCGCCCGGCCTTTCGCTTTCATGGGCCGGTGCGTACCTCTGCCTTTGGTGTCCTCGCGCGTGTCACGGCCGCGTGCCTCTTTCCCCTCGTGCTCGGCGCGTCGGGGTGCTGCGGCTGCCCGATGGGCCTGTGCACGTCGCTGATGAAGAGCCTGCCAGGGCCCGGATCGTCGCCGCCGCCCGGGCCGCCGGGGTTCGGGGGGTTCGGCGGGCTCGGGGTGGGCGGAGGGGTGGCCGCGCCGAGCGGGCCACTCACGCCCGAGGAGGGGCAGGCCGAACGCGCGCCCGTCCACGGGACGGGGACGAAGCCGAGCCTGAGGCTCGACCCGCGGCTGCCGATCCGCGGCGCGCTGCAAACGCGGTTCGGCAAGACGGTCTTCGTGCCACACACGGCCGAGGCCGCCGCGGCGGTCGGGGACGGCTCCGCGTTCGTGGTGGCCGGCGCGACGGGGATCTGGCTGCACGACACGAAGACACTCGCCAAGAGCTCGCGCCTCGTCGCCGGGCCCGTCATCGACGTCACCGCGCCGCCGGACGGGTCGCGGTTCGCGTATGCGCTCTCCAGCGGCTACGTGCGTGTCGTCGAGTACCCGAGCCTGAAGCAGCTCGCCGCGACGACGATTGACGTGCCCGTGCGGATCCGGTTCTCCGCGGACGGCAAGCGCGTGGTGTCCGGCTCGGAGAGCGACGACGTGACGCTGATCGACGTGGCCACGGGCAAGGCGACCGAGTTCGACACGGACGACGACGTGAACGACGTCTTCTCCATGCCCGATCGGCCCGACGAGATCGCGTACGCGGGCGACGACGACGAGTTCGCGATCGCCGACGTGGTGAAGGGCCGGAAGGTCTTCAGCTCGGAGCCCCTCGTCGAGGGCTTTCGCCGCGGTCGGTCGTTCTTCGCGATGCGTGATCAGCAGGCCGTCGCCTACGATCCCCTCACGAAGACGCTGCTCGGCGGCGGCGACGACAACATGCTCTGGCGCGTCGACGACCTGCGCGGATCGCCGACGATCCGCGCGCCGATCGAGCTCGGCGGCAACGTCGTGGAGATCGCCTGCTGCGCGGGACAAACCGCGGGGGACCGGGCGGCGTACGTGGCCGTGGACGACCTGCGGGTGCGCGCGGTGGCGCTTGACGGGCGGCTCGGGCCCGAGTTCGGGCCGCTCGTGGGCAGCGTGGGTTCGTTCAAGATCCGCATCACGCTCCTGCCCTCGGGCGACGTGGTCATCGCGCCGCAACGCACGCTCTTCCGCTGGGATCCGCGCACGGGCGAGGCGCTCCGATCGACCGACTACGCCGCGGTCTCCACGCTCGGGGCGAGCGCGCTCGACGCGGACACGGTGTACGTGCCGTGTGACGCCGGCGCGTGCGTGGTCCATCGCGCGAAGCACGGCGCGCCCGCGGCGGACGTGGAGACGTCGATCGTCGGGGATCTGCAAGGCGACGGCGTGGGCTCGATCCTGCCCTTCGCCGACGGGACACGCGGCATCACGACCTCGAAGGACGGCAAGCTGCGGCTCGTGTATCTGCCGCCGGGCGGCGCGCTCGAGGCGCCGATCGACACGCCGGCGCAGGCCGGCGGGAAGTACGCGAAGAAGGACGGGACGACGCACGGGTACATCGACCCCGGAGGCGACGTCTACGAGATCACGGCGAGCCCACGCGGCGCGCGCAAGGTGGGCTCGGTCGGGTCGAGCGGGCAGGTGGCGTCGTTCGACTGGGATCCCGCGTCGAAGCGCTGGCGCGTGCGGATGAGCGGGAACCAGGCCTGGTTGTTCGTCCCGTGAAGATCAGCCCCGCCGCTTGAAGAAGGCGTCGAGCGCCGCCTGATGCGCCGGGCCGCCCCAGACCTCGGCGAAGATCGCCCGCTCGCGCTCGATCGCGTCGCCCCGCATGGCCTTGCGTACGGCCGTGAGCGCGCGCTTCTGCGCCGCCACCACCGCGCGGGCGCCGTCCGCGATACGACCGATACGCCCGAGCGCCCGCTCGCGCGCCTGTCCCCGGGGCACGACCTCGTTCACGAGCCCGATCCGCGCGGCCTCCTCGGCGCTGATCTTCTCGGCCGAGAAGAGGAGCCGCGGCGCCTCGATCGGCCCCACGCGCTCGACGAGCCGCGTGAGCCCACCCCAGGCCGGCGACAGGCCCATGCGGGCGTGCCGGAACGCGAGCGAGACGTGGGCCTCGACGATCACCATGTCGCAGAGGAGCAAGAGCTCGCAGCCGCCGCCGTAGACGTCGCCTTGCACGGCCGCGATCACGGGCAGCTCGCTCGACTCGAGCGCCGCGAGGTCCTCGTACATGTCGAGCACCCCCGCGGGGCCCGCCTGCTCCCGCACGGCGCGGCCGATCTCGTGGAGGTCCCCGCCCGAGACGAAGGTCTCCTCGCCCGTCGCGGTGAGCACGACGCCGCGGACCGCGGGGTCGGCCTCGGCGACGCGGACGGCCTCGGCGATGCGGCGCGTGAGGTCACGGTCGAGGGCGTTACGCGTCTTCGGCCGGTCGATCGAGAGGACGAGCGCGTCGCCCGTGGGCTCGATGCGCAGGCTCACGGCGGCGCTCCGCGGACGCGCCCGTTGAGGCGGCCGTTCATGCGGGCGGGGATGGGCGGCATGCGCCGGGGCGGCGTGCGTTCGTCGTGGATGACGCTCGTGATACGCAGGTCGACCTCGCGCTGCGAGATGCGCCCGTGCGTCGCGGCGTACTTCTCGGCGTGCTCGATGACGGCCGAGGCCACGTCGATCCCGCTCGCGCGCTCGACCCCCTCGAGGCCGGGGGAGCTGTTGATCTCGAGGATCTTCGGCTTCTTCTTGGACTCGAGCATGTCGACGCCGGCGACCTCGAGGCCCATCACCTTGACCGCGCGGATGGCGGCGTTGCGGTAGGCGGGCGTGAGCTTGACCTTGTCGCCCTTGCCGCCGCGGTGCAGGTTCGAGCGGAACTCGCCCTTCTTGGCGACCCGGCGCATCGCGGCGACGACCTTGCCGCCGACCACGATGATGCGGATGTCGCGGCCCTTCGACTCGCGGACGTACTCCTGCAGGACGATGTCCTGGCCCATGGCCCAGAGCGTCTCGAGGAGGGAGTGAACGGCCTGGGGGGTCTCGGCGATCATGGTGCCGATGCCCTGCGTGCCCTGCTGGAGCTTGACGATGGCGGGGCAACCGACGAGGGCGAGGGCCGAATCGACGCCGGCCGGGCTGCGGGCGCAAATCGTCGCGGGGACGTCGATATTCTTGCGGTTCAGGAGCTGGAGGGCGCGCAGCTTGTCGCGGCTGCGGGCGATTGCGACCGCGCTATTGAGCACGGGCACGCCCATGAGGTCGAACTGGCGCACCACGGCGAGGCCGTAGTTCGTGATGCTCGCGCCGATGCGGGGGATCACGAGGTCGAAGCGCGGCACGGGGTTGCCGTCGTGCAGGAGGCTCGACCGGCCCTTGGAGACGACGATCTGCAGGTCGAGCGGGTCGATGACCGTGATCTCGTGGCCACGCGCGCGGGCGGCCAGGACGATCCGGCTGGTCGAGTAGAGATTGGCGTTGCGCGAGAGGAGGAGGAACCGCATCCGGGGGGACCGAGGCTAGCAGAGCTTGGGGGCGGGGGCGCGCGGTTCCCTCGGCGTGCTGGCGCGGCAAGCAGACGCACGTTTCTTCCTCTTGCGCCCGCGAATGTTTCGTGTACGAATCATCCTCGAAACCCCGGGAAAACCCGGGCGAGGACGCCGAATACCGAGGAGACCGAGGCCATGTGGTTGCCCTTCACCGAGCAGCACGAGCAGTTCCGGAAGACCGTCCGCGCGTTCGCCGAGAAGGAGCTCGCGCCGCACGCGGAGGAATGGGAGACGGACGAGTGTTTCCCGAATTGGGTGTTCAAGCGCGCCGGTGAGCTCGGCATCCTGGGCGCCCATTTTCCCGAGGAGCACGGGGGGATGGGCCTCGATTACTGGTTCAGCGCGGTGAAGGCCGAGGAGCTGCCGCGCTCGCGCCTGGCCGGCGTGACGATGGGCCTGCTCGTGCAGAGCGACATGGCGACGCCGGTGATCAGCGACCTCGGGACGCCGGCGCAAATCGAGGAGGTCCTGAAGCCCGTGCTCGCGGGCGAGAAGGTGATCTCGCTCGGCGTGAGCGAGCCGGCGGCGGGCAGCGACGTGGCGGGCATCCTGACGACGGCGCGCAAGGACGGCGACGACTACGTGATCAGCGGGCAAAAGACGTTCATCACGAACGGCACGCGCGCCGATTGGATCACGCTGCTCGCGAAGACGACGCCGGATCGAGGGGCGCACGGCTGCTCGTTTTTCCTGGTCCCGACGAGCGCGAAGGGGTTCTCCGTCTCGAAGAAGCTGAAGAAGATCGGCAACAAGTCCTCGGATACGGCGGAGCTCTTCCTCGACGAGGTGCGCATCCCGAAGCGTTACCTGCTCGGCGAGGAGAACATGGGCTTCATGTATCTCATGCAGAACTTCCAGAGCGAGCGGCTGATCGGCTCGGTCAGCGCGCTCGCCGGGGCGTTCTACATGCTGGAGCACACGATCAACTATGGCCGCGAGCGCGTGGCGTTCGGCAAGCCGATCATCAAGCGCGAGGTCTGGCAGCACAAGTTCGTCGACCTCTACACGCGCGCCGAGGCGGCGAAGGCCTTCGTTTACAAGTGCCTCGACCATTACAACGAGGAGCGATACGTGAAGAAGGGGCCGGTCAGCTTCGACACGGTGAAATACATCTCGATGTCCAAGGTGCTCGTCGGCGACGTGGTGAGCGACATCATGGACACCTGCCTGCAATTCCACGGCGGCTGGGGCTACATCGAGGATTTCCAGATCGCCCGCGCCTGGCGCGACCAGCGGCTCTTCCGCATCGGCGGCGGGACGACCGAGACGATGAAGTACTACATCGCGAAGTTGATGGGCTTCTGAGCGGGGACGGACCCCCCCACCCCAAAAAAGCGCATGGCTGTGGGGGGGATCGCCAAAAAAAGGGGAGACAACCGGCGCGGGACGCTGTAGATACTGCGCCTCCCAAGACGACGGGGCTGTAGCTCAGTTGGGAGAGCGCCTGACTGGCAGTCAGGAGGTCAGGGGTTCGATTCCCCTCAGCTCCACCGGCACGAAGGACGACGAGGGCGCCGCACACAACGCGGCGCCCTTCGTCGTTTGTGGCCCTCGATCAGGATGGCGACGCGATGAGCTCGGTCCGCGCATGGAGGCTCGCCCTCGCAGGGTACGTGGTCCTGCTCGGGATCATCTCGGGCCTGGCGTACGCACGCGGGCTGCCGCTCTCGATCCTGACCACGCCGTACCTCGACAAGGTGCTGCACTTCGTGCTGCTCGGCGGAGCCTCGTTCCTCGCGCGCAGGGCCACGAACGACGCACGCGTGACGCGGCTGCGGCTCCCGACCGGGCCGGTCGTGGTGGGGCTCGCCGCGACGATCGAGGAGTGTACGCAGGCGCTCGTGTCGTCGCGGACGTTCGATCTCGGCGACCTCGCGGCGAACTTGCTCGGCGTGATCGTCTTCGGCTGGCTCGCGCGGCCGCGGGTCTGAAGGCTACTGCGTCACGCCGGGCATGCCGCCGTTCAGCCGGCGGCCCTCCGGCTGCTTCTGCACGCTCTGGGGCGTCGGTTGCCCCATCGTGTAGATGAGCTTGTACTTGCCGTTGCTCACCTTCGTGCCGCCGGCGACGATCTCCGTCGCGGGATGACCCTGCGCCACGACCGGCGGGTCGGGCCGCTTGTCCTCGACCTCCAGGAGCCCGCCCGCGTCACAACCGACGACGCCCACCAGCACGAAGAGCGCGAGGGATCCGACCGAGAGACGCGCGAGGGCAGGCATGCGCCGATTCTAGGGCCGCCCTCGCGCCGGGTTCAAGGCTCCCGTGTCAGGGCTCTTTTTTCCGGATGATGACGAAGTTCACGCGGCGGTTCTGCTGCCGGCCCTCCTTCGACTCGTTCGAGCCGAGCGGCATCGAGGCGCCGTACCCCTTGGCCACGAGCTTCTCGGGCGGGATGCCGCGCTTGATGAGCCAGGCGCGCACCGAGTCGGCGCGGCTCTGCGAGAGGATCATGTTGTACTCGTCCGGGCCCATCGCGTCGGCGTGGCCCTGGATCTCGATGAGCTCGATCTCGGGGTGCTCGAGGATGGCGTCGCGGACCTCGTGCAAGAGCTCGTCGCTCACCGGATCCACCGTCTGGTACAGGCTCGATTGCCCGAACCGGAAGCGGATCTGCCGCAGGATGACGATCTCTTTTTTGGTGACCTCGACCTTCGGGCAGCCGTTGAGCTTCGCCTCCGCGTCGGGTCTCCCAGGCTCGTCCGGGCAGGCGTCGGTCGTGTCCGGGACCGTGTCGCCGTCGCGATCGGGCGGGCATCCGTGTTTCTTCGGGTCGTCACTCGCCACGCCGGCATCCTTGGGGCAGGCGTCCACGGCGTCGCGGATGCCGTCGGCGTCGGCGTCGGGCGGGCAGCCGTTTTTCTTGGGGTCGTCGTTCTTCAGGCCCGGCTCGTTCGGGCAGGCGTCGTTCGGGTCGACGATGAAGTCACCGTCCGTGTCGGGCGGCGGGCCCTTCTTCTTGGGCTCGGCCTTCGGGCCGGGGTCGTCGTCCTTCCTGGCGGGTTTGGCCAAAGGCTCGTAGCCGATGCTGCCCACCGCGAGGAAGACGGGCGTGCCGTAGCCCTGCGTGAGGCCGGGGCCCGCGGCGGCGCCGACGACGAGGAAGGGCAACGGGCGGAGTTTGGCGCCAAGGAGGAGCTCGGCCGAGACGGCCGACGCGGTGCGGATGCGCGTGTCCGGCGTGTCGAGGAGGATCTCCCGCGCGAAGGGCGTGGAGAGGGAGAGCTCGGGGCCGAGCTGGAAGAAGTCCTCGCCGAAGACGACGGCGGCGCCGGCGCGCGCGTCGAAGGTGTGCGGGCGCGCCGAGGCGCGCAAGGTGGTGCCGAGCGAGGCGCTGTACAGGAAACGATCGACGCGGCCGCCGAGGACGAGGTGTGGCTCGCCGCGGACCGCGCCCTCGGCCGCATACCCAGCCGGGCCCGTGGGCGCGACGAGATGACCGCCGAGGCCGATCTGGAAGGCGCCACGATCCTCGCCGAAGAGCCGCACACGCGCGCCGAGGCGAAGGTCGCCGACCTCGGCCGACTGCGGCGAGGGGAACGTCACGCCCGCGACGGTGGGGCTGTCGCCGCCTTGCGTGAGCGCGAAGGGCATGTCGAGCGAGACGAGCAGCCGATCCCAGAGCGCGAGCGAGGCGTTGAGGTGGAGGAAGGTCTGCTGCGAGACGATGGCGGCCCGGCTCTCGCCGTCCTGGATCGAGAGCGGGTTCAGGCCGAAGTCGACGACCGCCTTGGCGCGAGGCACGAGGTGGCCCGAGGCGCCGGGGGAGGGCACGCCGAAGAGGGCGTCCCCCGCGGCGGAGGGCTGGAACCGCTCGAGGGCGCCCACCTCCTGCGCGGACGAGGGGCGCGCGAGCAGGAAGATCGCGGCCGCGGTCAGGATCGACCGAGTCCGCCCCAGGCGATCGAGGCGCATGCGGGCAGAAAACCGCGACCACGCGGGGACGTCAAGTTACGCGGCGGACTCCGGGCTTTCGTGACGACGACCCGGCGGAGTACAACGCAGGCCCATGACGCGCCAAACCGAAGCCCGCGCGACGTACGCGGCCTTCCTGGTGATCGTGGGCCTCGGGGCGGCGCTCCGGATCCTGTGGAACGACGTCGCGTCGTACGGGGTCGGCGACGAGGCGGCTTACGTCGCCGGGGCGCGTTTCCTCGAGCAGGAGGGGCTCTCCGCGTACCCGCGGCTCGTGCAGGCGCACCTCGAGCGCGCGGACCTCGCGGATTCGCCGACGCCACTGCGCTTCGGGTACTTCGTGATGGCCACGCTCGCGTGCTCGGCCGAGGCGCCGTGTGACGGCCGCGCGCTCGCGTGGCTGTCGACGATCGCGGGGATCGTGTCGATCGTCCTCACGTACCTGCTCGGCGCGCGCCTCGTGGGCCCGCGCGTCGGGCTCGTGGCCGCCGCGCTGACGGCGATCTCGCCCCTGCAGCTCGCGCTCTCGCGCCGCGCGCTCCAGGACGAGGTGTATTGCGCCGCGTTCCTCGCCGCGACGTGGGCCCTCGTCAGGCTCTTGCAGGACGAACACGAGGAGCTCCGCGCGCGCGCGGGCCCGATGGCGCTCTTCGCCCTGCTCGCGACGTTCGCCTTCGCCGTGAAGGAGGCGTTCGTCTTTCCGTACGCGGGCCTCGTGGCCGCGACCGCGCTCGTCACGCGCGCGCGCCTCCGCCGCGCCGATGCCTTGCTCTTTCTCGCACCGCCGGCCCTCTTTTTCGCCGGCTTCGTCCTGATCGGCCGTGACGCCTCCGCCTTCGTGGCGCTGCTGCGCCTCACGCAGGCCTCGTTCTTCAGCGACTACGGCGTCCAGTACCAGAGCGGCCCGCCGCACCGGCCCCTCTTCGACCTCTTCGTGCTCGCGCCGATCGTCTGCGTGCTCGTGATCGTCGCGCTCGCGCGCCTGGTCGAGCGTCCTCGCGAGGATCGTGGCGCGCTCTGGCTCGCGGCGCTGCTCTTCGTTTGCCTCGCCGCGTTCGCCGGGCTGCCCAAGAACCTGCGTTTCCTCGTGGTCCTCGATCCGATCCTGCGCCTGCTCGCCGCGTGGTCGCTCGTCACGTTCCCCTGGGGCGGACGCGCGCCGGGGCCGCGGTTTGCAACGCTCGGGGTGATGACGTGCGCCGCGGTCGAGCTCGCCCTCTTCCACGAGACGTTCATCACGTTTCACACCTATGATCCCACGACGTACGACGTCCTCCGCGCGCTCGGCGCCCTGCCGGGGCCGGCCGCGCGCGCGGGCTCGAGCGTGTTCCCGCTCGTCTTTTTCGGGGCGCTCGGGGCCCTCTTCGTGGGGCTCGTCATCCGGAGGAAGGTCGCCGTGACGGAAGCCGAGAAACACGCAAAAACGACGGACGAGAAGGCCACCACGCGGGCGCCACGCGAGGCGAGCGGGCCGAGCTTCGTGCTCGTCTGGCTCGCGGCCGCCGTGGTCGTCGTCGTGGCGATCTTCGTCGCCTGGAAATCGTCGAGCCCGCCCGAAAAACCGGGCAGGACAGGCGCCGCGACCGCTCCCGCGATCCCGCGGCCCGCCGCCACACGAGAGCCGACGAACGCGGCGCCGGATCCGATGAACCTCGGGCTCGAAGCGTTGTACACGCGCGGCGATCCCGTGCTCGCGGCGGCGCGGTTCCGCGAGGTGCTCGCGCAGAACCCGGAGCATTACGGCGCCACGTTCCAGCTCGCGACGGCGCTCGAACAGGCGGGGGACACGCGCGGCGCGCGGCCGCTCTGGGCGAAGATGATCACGATGGCCGAGGCGATCGGCGACACGAAGACGGCCGAACACGCCCGCGCCCGCGTCGCCGCGATCGACGAGAGCCAGCAAGGGCTCTCGCTCTCCGATCCGACGGACTCGATGCAGCTCGGCCTCGACGCGCTCTACAAGAGGAAAAACCCGGATGCCGCGGCGGCGCACTTCCGCGCCGTCCTCGCGCACCACCCGGATCACTACGGCGCGACGTTCCAGCTCGCGACCGCGCTCGACATGGCCGGCAAGCCGGACGAGGCGCAGGCGCTCTGGCTCCGGATGCTCGGCCTGGCCGAGAAGATCGGCGACACGAAGACCGCCTCCGCCGCGCGGGCGCGCCTCGCGAAGAAGCCTTGAGCGCCGACCTCAGCTCGTCGCGACGCTCGACACGTCGCTCTTCGCGGCCTCGACGATCTCCTGCGCGTACCTCGCGATCTGCGCCTCGTCCTCGCCCTCGACCATCACGCGCAGCTTCGGCTCGGTGCCGCTCCAGCGCACGAGCACGCGGCCCTTGCCGCCGAGCGTCTTCTCCACCCGGTCGACGACGAGGCGCATCGTCTCCATCGACTCGAGCGGCAAGCGCCGCACGAACGTGGCGTTCTCCAGCACCTGCGGCACGCGCTGCATCGCCTGCGAGGCGAGCTCCGAGAGAGGCTTGCCCGACTCGAGCATGATCGCGAGGACCTGCAGCGCAGCCACGATGCCGTCGCCCGTGGTCGCGTGGTCGAGGAAGATGAGGTGCCCCGACTGCTCGCCGCCGAAGCTGTAGCCGCCGGCGCGCATGGCCTCGACGACGTACCTGTCGCCGACCGCGGTGCGCTCGACGCGGCCGCCCTCGGCGGCGAGCGCGCGCTCGAGGCCGAGGTTCGACATCACGGTGCTGACCACGGTCCCACGCGGCAGCTTGCCCTGGCGAAGCAGGCGGAGCGCGACGAGCGCCATGATCGCGTCGCCGTCGACGATCTGGCCCTTCTCGTCGACCATGATCACGCGGTCGGCGTCGCCGTCGAGCGCGATGCCGAGCGCCGCGCCCTTGCGCACGACCTCGGAGGCCACGTGATCGGGGTGCAAGGCGCCGCAGTCGCGGTTGATGTTGCGGCCGTTCGGCTTCACGCCGAGCGGGATGACGTCCGCGCCGAGCTCGCTGAAGACGAGCGGCGCGACCTTGTAGGCGGCGCCATGCGCGGCGTCGCAGACGAGCTTCACGCCGTCGAGCGAGAGCTGCGCGGGGAACGTGTTCTTGCAGAAGACCACGTACCTGCCGCGCGCGTCTTCGAGGCGCATCGCGTCGCCGATCGCCGCGCCCGTCACGCGGAGCGCGTCGAGCTCGTGGCCCTCCATGAGCCGCTCGATCTGGGCCTCCTCGGCGTCGGGCAGCTTGAAGCCGTCGGGGCCGAAGATCTTGATGCCGTTGTCGCCGTACGGGTTGTGGCTCGCGCTGATCACGACGCCGGCGTCGGCGCGCATGCTGCGCGTGAGCTGCGCGACGGCGGGCGTGGGGATCGGCCCGCTCAGCATGACGTGTCCGCCCATCGCGCAGATGCCCGAGGCGAGCGCGGTCTCGAACATGTAGCCGCTGAGGCGCGTGTCCTTGCCGATGACGACACGCACCTTGCGGCCCTTGCCGCGCCGCGCGACGAACGCGATGGCGCGGCCGAGACGCAACGCCATCTCGGGCGTCATGGGCGGTTCGTTTGCGGTCCCACGAACTCCATCCGTGCCGAAGAGCTTTCGTCCGCTGCTCTTGGTCAAAGGCCCTTGCTCCTTCTGCTTGGTCGACTTCGTCCCGGCCACGCCGCCACGCTAGCCGCGGAAGGGGCCGTGCGTCAGCCCAATGTTTTGGGCACACGACGACCCTTCGGCCTCGGCGACGGGCTTCGGGAAGTTGGATGTTGTCCGGGCCTTCCGGTTGTCCCGGTTCTGGAGGAATTTCGAGGGGCTCATCGTGTGGCGCTCCGCTCCGCCCGATCCGCGGCGCGCCGCACGGCCACGCGGCCGACGACGTACCCGATCGTGAAGATGTGCCACGGCCGGAGCCCGCTCGCCTCGCCGCGATAGACGGGTTTCACCGGCACCTCGTGGATTCGATAGCCGCGCCGCGCCAGCGTCCCGATCAGATCGTTCGGGTATCCATATCGCGCCCACATCCCCTCGCGGAGCAGGCATTCCATCGCCGCTCTGCCGATCGCCGTGTAACCGCACTGGCTATCCGAGAGCGACGAGAGCCCCGCCGCGCGTCGTGTCATCCAGGCGAGCGCCGAGGTGCCGAGCAGCCGGTGGAGCGGCATGTCCCGGAAGACCGAGGGGTGGCGCAGGCGGTCGCCTTTGACGTAATCGGCCTCCCCGCGCGCCACGGGGCCAACCACGGTGGGCAGGTCGAGCGGGTCCATCTGCCCGTCGCCGGCCATCACGGCCGCGACGTCGGCGGAGAGCGCCTGCGCCTCGTGATAACCGGTCAGGATGGCCGCGCCGACGCCGCGGTTCTCCGCGTGCCGGACGAGCACGAGCCGCTCGTCTCCCGCGGCGCGCGCGGCGGCCGAGGTCTCGTCGTCGCTCGCGTCGTCGACGACCACGACGTGGTCCACGAACGCCGGCACGCGCCGGACCGTGTCGGCGATCCGCTCCTCTTCTCGAAACGCCGGGATCACCACGGCGATACGCGCACCGGAGAACACGAGGGCACGCCTTAGCGAAATTGCGCCCTGACTTCAACCCGCGCAGGTCACACCCTCTGCGCCGCTTCGACGATGCCGTCGCGCAGCCAGCGGTGGGCGGGGTCGTGGTGGCGGCGCTCGTGCCAGAGCAGCGTGGCGGTGAAGCCCTGCACGCAGAGGGGCAGGGGGACATGCTTGAGGCCGGGCGAGCGGGCCGTGAGGGCGGCGCACAACCTCCGGGGCACCGTCAGCACCAGGTCCGTGCCGAGGATGAAGTCGGCGGCGAGCCAGAAGTGGGGCAGGGACACCGCCACGGTGCGCGACAGGCCCTGTTCCGCGAGGGCGGCGTCCACCGCGCCCGTGCCGACGCCTTTCACGCTGAGCTGGGCGTGGGGCAGCGACGCGAAGCCGGCAGGGGTCCAGTTTCGGTGTGCGGCGCGGTTGTTCTTGTCGGCGATGCAGACGAACTCGTCCGTGAAGAGCTTGCGCTGATAGATGCCGCTCAGGGGGCGGGAACCCGTGCCGATGCCGAGGTCGAGCTCGTCCGTGGCCAGGGTCTCCGCCCGTCGTGCGCCCCAGTTCTGAAGCTCCACGTGGAGGCCGGGCGCTTCCGCGCGGAGCCGCCGCACGACGGCGGGCATGACGAGGCCCGCGACGAAGTCGGTGCAGGCGACGCGCAGTCGAGCCACGGCGCTCCCCGGGACGAACACCGCTTCCTGCCCCAATCTGCGCACGCTGGTGATGGCGTCCGCCAGAGGCCCTCGCAGGGCCGCGGCTCTGGAGGTCGCGACCATGCGATTGCCCGTGCGCACGAGCAGCGGATCGTCGAACACGAGGCGCACCTGCGCGAGCAGTTGGCTCAGGGTGGGTTGGGTGAGCCCGAGCTCCCGCGCGGCTGCGGAGACGCTCTGGTGGCGGAGCAGGGCTTCGAGGGCGACGAGCTTGTTGAGGTCCAGGGAGTCCAGCGCAGGGGCGCTCATGGGGTCATGATATTCGGAAAGTGAATGACTGGAATCGGCGTGATGCGATGGGCGCATGACCCGGGACCGCCTAGGTTCTCGGGCATGTTCAACCTCGGTTTTCATCTCGGTCGTCACCTGGGGCGCGAGCTCCTCCAGATCGTCTCGCGCGCAGGCGCGACCCTCGCCGGCGCGTTGCTCGTCATCGGTTGCACCGGCCCGTCGAAGACGGCGAACACGACGCCCGCCCTGCGCGTGTACGTGCTCGAGTGCGGGAACGTCACGATCAACGACCTCTCGCTGCTCACCCCCGGCGAAGACGAAGGGACGGCAAAGAAGCTGACGAACAGTTGCTTCCTCATCGATCATCCCAAGGGAAAGCTGTTGTGGGACACGGGCATCGACGATCGCCTCGGGCCGGAGCCGGTGACGGTCTTCAACGGCGGATTCGATCTGTCGGTGACGAAGCCGCTGCTGCCCCAGCTCGAAGAGATCGGCGTCACGCCCGACGAGGTCGACTTTCTCGCCCTGTCCCATTTCCACGACGACCACAGCGGGAACGCCAATCACTTCGGCGGGGCGACGCTCCTCATCCAGCGCGCCGAGTTCGACGCCGCCTTCGGTCCGAACCCGGAGCTCTACGGCTTCGACGCCAAGAGCTACGCGGAGCTGAGCGCCGAGAGAGCGCGGGTGCTCGAGGGCGAACACGACGTGTTCGGGGACGGCCGCGTGCGCATCTTGCCCGCGCCCGGGCACTCCCCGGGGCATCAGGTGCTGTTCATCGAGCTGGAGCAGACGGGCCCCGTCGTGCTCTCCGGGGACCTCTACCACTTCACGGGTGCCCGCGAGCGGCGCACGGTGCCGAGCTTCAACGCCGACGAGGCGGCGACGCGCGCTTCGATGATGGCCATCGAGTCGTTCCTCGAAGCGCGGGGAGCCACCCTCTGGATCCAGCACGACTTCGAGCAGATCTCGTCCCTGCGCCACGCGCCGGCGTACTACGACTGAGACGGATTCACCGGACCGACCGGAGCCCCCACGTCGGCAGACAAAACAAAACCGGGCGACCCGAAGGCCGCCCGGCTGATTTTGCTGGGCGTCAGCCCAGTCTCAGACGAGGGGGGTCTCCCAGTCGTCCTCGGCCGTGATGCCGCCCTCGGTCCACGTCCAGATGATCTTCTGGTACGTGAACGAGATCTCCTCGTACTCGGCGTACTTCATGAGATCGGGGTTCCGGTTGTTCGGCATGCGGAAGTTGATCGACGCGATGTTCGCGTTGATCAGGCGCACCGTGTAGTGGTTCACCTCGGTGCCCACGCCCTGCTGCGCCTTCACCTGCGGCGTGTAGTGCTTGAGCTCCCACTCCGAGATGTTCTCGTTGTTGACGAGCGAGCTGTAGAGCAGCGGCGACGCCTTATCGAGCTCCTTCGTCACGACGAAGGGCTTGTGCATGCGCTTGCCGGTCGGCAGGCCGCTGGCCGGATCGCGGGGGCTCACGATCTCGTGCGAGACCGCGATGACCATGATGCTGTTCTCGCGACCCTTCTGGGTCACGGAGCCCTTGATCTCGCCTTGCTTCTGCCCCTTCAGCCGAAGATACGCATTGAGAGCCATGGTGCTAACCTCTTCCGTTTGGTCGCGCCGTCCCCTGGACTCAGTCTACGCCTTATTGCGCGCTGGCAGATGACGGCCTCCCAGTCCGAACTCGGAGATCCGAGACCTCCGCGTACGGTCGTTCGGCTTTCTCTCGTTTCCGCGTCGGCGTCAAGCGTCTTCTGCGGGTCGGAGAAACAAGCCGTTCGAGGGGAATTCCGCTGCAGGCTTCGTGCCATAGCAGGATCCGCCAAAAGACACAGCGACGCCGCAAGGATACGGTGTCGTTGCGCGAGAATGGGCGGGGGGTGGGGCAAAGCGCCTGGATCCACGAGGCCCCACGGTGGGGGAACGACGATCCAGGATGCGGCGCGTCAGGAGCGGTATTTGCGTCCGCCGGCGAGCTGGTCAGCGTAGGCGACGAGGTCCTGCTCTTTCTTGAGCAGCGCCCCGAGGAAGGGCAGCGCTTGTTCGAGCTTCACCTCGTCGATCCCGGCCTTGCGGAGCGCGGCGATCCAGTCGATGAGCTCGCTCGTGGAGGGGCGCTTGCGCAGCCGCGACATGTTGCGAATCTCGTAGAAGACCGCGAGCACCTGATCGACGAGCGCCCGCGAGAGCTCCGGGTGGTGCACGTTCACGATCTGCCGCATGAACTCGCGGTCCGGGAAATCGATGAAGTGGAAGACGCAGCGGCGCAGGAAGGCGTCCGGCAGCTCCTTCTCGTTGTTGCTCGTGATGATCACGACGGGCCGCTCCTTCGCCACGTACTCGTCACCCGTCTCGACGACGCGGAAGCGCATGCGATCGAGCTCGTGGAGCAGGTCGTTCGGGAACTCGAGATCGGCCTTGTCGATCTCGTCGATGAGCAGGATCACGCGTCTCTCGGAGGCGAGCGCGCGGCCGAGGGGGCCGAGCTTGATGTAGCGGCGGATGTCGCGCACGTCGCCGTCGCCGAAGCGCGAGTCGTAGAGGCGCTGCACCGTGTCGTAGACGTAGAGCCCGTCCTGCGCCCGCGTCGTGCTCTTCACGTGCCACGGGATGAGCTCGGTCTCGAGCGTCTGGGCGATCGCCTCGGCGAGCAGCGTCTTGCCCGTCCCGGGCTCGCCCTTCACGAGCAGGGGGCGCTCGAGCGCGAGGGCGCAGTTCACGGCGGCCTCGAGGGCGTCGTTCGTGAGATAACCTAGCGTGCCGCGGAAACGGCGAAACTCCGTCATGGGCGGGAAGCTAGCACGGGAGAAACCCCCGCGGGGCGCGCCGTTTGCGGCGGCGCGCAAGCTCTGCGCTCACGTGCCCGCCCGATCGAGCTCCATCGCGAACGTGGGATAATCGAGCGGCTTCGTGAAGATCCGCGGCTCCGGATCGAATCCCTTGGCGTGCGCCGCGACGATCTGCGGATACCCGGTCACCACGAAAATGGGGAGCTGGGGGTTGCACGAGCGCGCGTACTTCGCCACGGCGATGCCGTCGGCGTGCGGCAGTTGCAGGTCCGTCACGAGGACGTCGGGCGCAGGGGCGCGCGAGAGCCTGCCGATGGCGACGGCGCCGTCGTGGGCCAGCTCGACGTCGAATCCGTCCTCGCGGAGCATCCGCACGAAGACACGCGCCGAGCGGATGTCGTCGTCCACCAGAAGGACCAATCGCCGCGGCTGCTGCTTCGTCTTCACGGCACGAGGTACCTACAAACCCCGTGCCAGCGAGATCCTTTTGAGGTCCGAGGGTTCAGCCCGCGCCCTTTTTCTCTTTTTCCTTCGCCGAAACGCCGTACTCGTGCAGTCGGTACTGAATGGTGCGTACGCTGATGTCGAGCATCTCCGCGGCCTTCGTCGTGGAGCCGCTCGTCGCGTCGAGCGTGGCGAGGATCGCGAACCGCTCGATCTCGGCCATCGTGGCGCCGGGGATCCGCACGGCGCCCTTGGGCAACGGGGCCACGTCGATCGGCAGGTCCTCCTCGTCGATCTTCGAGCCCTCGCAGAGCACCACCGCGCGCTCGATCGCGTTCTCCAGCTCGCGCACGTTGCCCGGCCAGCGATGGGCGAGGATCTTGGCGCGCGCGCGGTCGCTCCAGCCGTCGATACGTTTCTTGTTCTCCACCGCGAAGCGCCGGAGGAAATGGTCGGCGAGCAGGAGCACGTCGCTGCCGCGCAATCGCAGCGGCGGCATCTCGACGTGCACGACGTTCAGCCGGTAGTAGAGGTCCTCGCGGAAACGGCCCTCGTGCACGTCCTTCGCGAGGTCACGGTTCGTCGCGGCGATCAGGCGGACGTCGACCTCGACCGGCTCGTTGCCGCCGACCCGCTCGAACGTGCGCTCCTGCAGGACCCGCAGCAGCTTGACCTGCGTCGCCGGGGGGATCTCGCCGACCTCGTCGAGGAACAAGGTGCCGCCGTTCGCCTGCTCGAACCGGCCCACGCGGCGTTTGTCCGCGCCGGTGAAGGCGCCCCGCTCGTGGCCGAAGAGCTCGCTCTCGAGCAGGCTCTCGGCGAGCGCGGCGCAATGCAGCGTGATGAACGGTCCATTCACGCGTGGGCTCTTCTTGTGGATCGCCCTCGCGAGCTCGCCCTTGCCCGTGCCGCTCTCGCCCGTGATGAGCACCGTCGCGCGCGCGGGCGCGACCTGCTTGGCGACGCGGTAGACCTTCTGCAGCGCCGCGCTCGACCCGATGAGGCCCTCGAACCCTTCGCCCTCGCGCTCGCGGAGCTGGCGGCGCAGCTCCTCGGCCTCGGCCTTGAGGTTCGTCCGCTCGATCGCGCGCTCGATCGAGAGCGTGAGCGCGTCGAAATCGACGGGCTTCGTGAGGTAGTCGTCGGCGCCGGAGCGCATGGCCTGCACCGCGGTCGAGACCTCGCCGAACGCGGTCACCATGATCACGGGCACGCTCGGGTACATGGCGCGTAGCTTCTGCAAGAGCTCGAGCCCGTCCATCCTCGGCATCTTGAGGTCCGTCACCACCACGTCCGGCGGACGATCACTCGCGATCTGCAGCGCCGTCGGCCCGTCGGGCGCGACGTCGACCGCGTAACCCTCCTGCCGGAGGAGCTTCTCGAGCCCGGAGCGGGCGCTCGCCTCGTCGTCGACGACGAGCACGCGTGCCCTGGGTTTGCCCGCGATTTTCGTATCCGTCATGCGCTACCTCGAGGGAGGATGTTCCCCGCGCTCCCCTCGGGCTCGGCCGCGCCGAGACGCACGGGGAGTGCGACACGGAATACCGTCCTGCCGGGGTGGCTGTCGACGTCGATCGTACCGCCGTGATCGGTGACGATGCGGTGGACGATGGCCAGGCCGAGGCCGGTGCCCTCGGGCTTCGTCGAGAAGAACGGGTCGAAGATCGGGGCGTCGGGGCTCGTGAGGCCCGGCCCGTCGTCCTCGACCTCGAGGACGACGTCCCGCGGCCTGCGCCGCGCCCGCAGGGTGACGGTGCCGCCGCCCGTGGGCTCGAGCGCCTCGACCGCGTTGTGCAGGAGGTTCAGGAGGACCTGCTGGATCTTCGGCATGTCGAGGTCGAGGACGAGCTCGGTCGCCGGCAGCTCGAGGTGCAGGGTCGCGCCGGTGTCGCGGGCGCGGGCCTCGACGAGCTTGGCGGCGCGCTCGCAGACGGCCAGGAGCGAGGTGGGGCGGAGGTCGAGGGGCTTCGGCCGCGCGAAATCGAGGAACTCGCTGACGAGCTTGCCGAGGCGCTTGATCTCCTCGCCCACGATGTGGACGGCCTCGAGCTGCTCGGCGTCGGCGCCGCCCTTGCGCAGGCCGCGCTCGAGGAAGGTGACGTGGAGCTGCGCGCCGTTCAGCGGGTTTCGGATCTCGTGCGCGAGGCCCGCGGCGAGCGTGCCCACGGCCGCGAGCTTCTCGTTCTGGCGGAGCCGCGCGGCGAGCGCGTTCTCGTCGGTCGTGTCGCGCCCGAACGCGAAGAGGACGATGTCGTCGTCGTCGCCCGGCGCATACGCGAGCTGAAAGCGCACGTCGCGGATCTTGCCCGCGCGGGTGCGGACCGCGGTCTCGACGTCCGCGAGGGCCTCGTGACCTTCGTGGTCGTCGCGGCCACGAAGCAGCGCTTGCAAGAGCCCCGCTTGCTCCTCGCGCGGGCCCTCGGGCAGGAGGGCCTCGTGGAAGAGCGCGCCGATGACCTCCTCGCGGCCGAGGCCAGTGACGCGCTCGGCCTCGCGGTTGAAGAGGCGGATCCTGCCTTCGCGATCGAGGCCCACGACGAGCACGCGGGCGAGCTCGACGGCGCTGACGTAGCGGTGCTCGGTGCGGCGCAGGGCGAGGTCGACCTCGGCGCGCGCGAGCCGCTCGCGGGCCTGGGTGCGGGCGACGAAATGGTCGCGGTAGCTCTCCAGCATGACCGCGAGCTCGATATCGAGGGCGCGGTCGAGGGCCTCGCGGCAGGGGCGGGCGAGGTCGCCCATGGTGTCGTCGACGACGCGGAGGAGCGCGACGCGGATGAGCGCCATGGCGGCGAACATGTAACGCTGCGGCAGGCCAATCTGGACGTGGATGCGGCCGATGACGCGGGTCTTCTGGAAATACGCCTCGTCGTGCGGACCGGCGCAGAGCCGATCCATCCACTGGACCATGGTGCCCTGGAGCCGCTTGATCTGCGGCTCGCCGGTGAAGACGTCGTGGGCGTCCGCGTGCTCGCGAATGCGGTCGTAAAAGGCGGTGGCGATCCGCTCGAAATGCGGGGCCGCGAGGGGCCGGAGGGCGCGGAGCAGGCGCGCGTCTTCCTCGCCGAATCGCACGTACCGCAGGAGCTCCTGGACCAGGGTCTCGTTATTGTCATCGCCGGAAGAAGCGTCCATCACGAGCTCTCGGGGGGGGCCACGTTGCCCTCGATCCCGTCCTCGAGCAAGGGAACGTCCGCGCCGAACCAGCCGACCCGGCAAGCGCGGCGGCGCAGAATCTGCGCCTCGGATGCAAGGGGTGCATCGCTCTCCCCTGGCGGCTCGTTCTTGTCGCTGTCGGGCGTGTCGGGCTGGGGGATGCAGACGAGGTACCGGTCGCGGATGGAGAGGCCGGTGCACGCCGCGCAGAGGGTGCAGCGATCGACATGGACCTCGTTGCCGCGACGAGGGCAATTTACGAGCAGTTCCTTGCCGCCGGTGCCAACGACGCGGATCGGGAGGCGGTGGATGTCGGTGATGGAGGCGCGAGGCGGAGGTTTGCTGCTCGCCATGATGGAGGCGGGCGTCATGCAACCGGCGGGCCTGGGGCGGATGACGCCGGCCGCTCACCGACGCTCTCGCTCGTCGAGGGGGGGCGGTGAGGGGACGAGGGCGGGGACGAGCGAGGCGCGGAAGCGGGGAGGGCGCGGGGTTCGACCTCGGACAGGGTACGTCCGAGGCCCCTGCCTTTTGTCTTGCCCGACCCGTTCGTCCCCCTGATAGATAGGGCCAGACCTCATCCGAGGAGGGGATTCCAGATGAGACGAGGGGATTTCTTCGTCGCGGCGCTCGTCGTCGCGGCGCCGGGCGTCGTGTTGCCTGGGTGTGCGTGGTGGTCGGGGGAAAACGAAGAGCGGGGCCGTATGTGCGCGGCTCCAGTCGAGGGGAGTGAATACTGTGTTTCGTCGGGGGACGGCCCTGGACGCGCCTGGCTCCAGGCGGCGGCGAATGGATCGAGGCCCATCGAGATGTGGGCCGAGCCTCCGGAAGGGATGACGCTCGATACGCTCACTTCGAGCCCCGCCGAGATGGAGAAGTGGCTCGGGGACATCGACGAAACGCTCGGATACGTGCGCGAGATGCAGCGATGCGCCGAGTCCTACCGGGCGAGCATGGCGGGCCGCGTGCGGGAGCGGCTCGTGTCGGCGCGGATCGGTCAAAACCAGTTTCTCGAGCAGACACCGGTGGACGCGGTGGGGTTGTTCGAGGCGGCGCTCGTGTCGAAGGCGAACGCAGAGAAGGAGCCACTCGTCGCGGAGATCGCGGCGGACAAGCTCTCGATGGGCGCGGTGCAGGCGGTCCTGGACCAGGTGACGCTCGAGGTCGGGCCGCTCTCGGCGGCGTATGCGACCCTCGTTGCCGATTTCGAGGCGTATCGGGGGACCGAGCCTGCGGAGAGTGAGGCGTATACGAAGTTCGCAGCGGACGCGTCGAAGGCGGCGCTCGTGGAGCTCGACGGGATCGAGCAATCATTGCTGAAGACGGCGCAAGGCGCGAGCGCAGCGCCGCAGGAGATGGTGCTGCGGGCGATGAAACTCTCGGCCGAGGTGGCGCAATTCGAGGTCAGCTCACAGGAGGCGCTCGCGCCGCACGCCGATTTCATGACCGCGCATGACGCGCCGAACCCGGACATGACGAGTAGCGCGCAACGCTCGATCCACGCGATGCTCGGGTATGTCGAGCGGCGTATTCGCCGGAGTGATCGGGCGGCGATCTCGCTGCTCTTCGGCATCACGATGCGCAGACAAGCGCTCCAGTTGCTCGGCGAGAGTGAAGCCGTGCGGGCGCAGGTCGTGGAGGCGAAGGTCACGAAGGCGGAGGCGACGTTTCACGAGAGCGCCGAGGCGCAGGTGCTCGCATTCGAGAAGGCGCCGCCGCTCGGGGTGAAGCTGTCGATTCCGTATCTCGCGAAACGATACGACGAGGTCACGGCTTTTCTGCAGATGCGCCCGCTCTGCGAGTTGCCCTCGACGTCGTGGCGCGAGAAGGGCTGCGCGGCGATGCGCCCCCATTTCAAGGCAGCGGCGACGTACCGCGCGACGACGTTGCCGGGGCTCGTCCAGACGGGGATCACGACGATGAAGGCGCAAGGCGTGGGCGGCGTGTTGCTCGACGCGGCGAGCGCGAAGCTCGCCGCGGGGGACGTGAAGGGGGCTGCCGTTTTGCATGATGCCGCGCTCCGCGGCGCGGAGGGGACATGAGACGATTGTTTGCTTTGTGGTTCGTGGTGCTCGTGTTCTTCGCGCCTGCGAGCGCGTGGGCGGGGACGCCGTACATCATTCATTGGGAGTGGGCCCATACGGCCCATTCCTGCGGCGACGCGAGGCTCGCGAATGACGGGGACGCGGGGTTCCGGGTCAACCAGACGCCGATCCCGACGTTCGAGGTCCCCGGGGCGTACGTGTCGATTCCGGATGGCCCACGGAGCAACATCGCGGAGGCGCCGTTCGACTCCGTGCTCATGCGCATGGGCGCGAATGAGTTCACCTTCAGCGTGCAGAGCTCCTCGGGCAACGACGCCTGCGTCCAGGCGCTGGACGTCGTGACCCTCGTCGCGCCCACGATCGATCTCCAGAAGCCGCTGTTCCTCGTCCGGCGCGACGGGGTCGCCTTCAACGGCAGCACGCAGGTCGGCTTCACGCTCTCCGAGATCAACCCGCCGCTCGCGCAGGACATCGCCATCCTGGAGGTCGAGATCGCGGCCGAACGGAAGTGGCTGCTCGAGAATGCCTCGAAGGCGGCGGACCTCGCGGAGCGGCTCGATCTGCTCCAGCAGCTCGACATGGAGCTGCATGATCTCGTTTCGAGGCCACTCGACGAGATCAGCGCGGTCGACCTCGACGCCATTCTGAAGCGATACGAAGGGGTCATCGACGATGCGACGCGGGCCGCGCTGAAGCAGCTCCTCGCGGACCTGAAGAAGAGCGTGCAGGACTTGAAGGACGAGCTCGCGAGCTTGCTCGACCATTTCGGCGCGCAGGCGGATGATGTCGTGGATCTCGTGACCGGCGAAGCACGTGCGGCGGGGTTTTCGCCGGACGATCCCAACGAGTACGGGTTATCGCCGTCGCAGACGCCGTGGGTCGAGGTGCCCGATGTCTCGGGTGTCGCGGGTGCATTTGATCCGGGCAAGGATCCTTATGCGGCGTATGCGGACGCGGTGATCGCGGCGCTGTCGGAGGACGTGCTGGGCAATGTGGTCGTAAAGCGCGCGGACTTCGTGACACACGTGCGGGCGTGGCGCGCGAACATGGCGGCGATCGAGAAAGCGCTGCTCGCGCGGATGAGCGTGTCGCAGGCGGAGACGGCGGCGTTCCTGAATGCGCAGATCCGGGTCACGAACTACGTGAAGCAGTTCATGGACGCGTCGGATTGGTTCCTGGATTCGCCGGTGCCGGCGGATCTGCGGGCGCAGGTGGACGGGGTCCTGCGAACGGCTTTTGGCCCGCTGGCCGAGGAGATGAAGGACAACCTCAACCAGTGGGACGGCTTCACGCTGAACCTCGAAGAGACCCAGCTCGTGGAGACGATCCGCGCGTTCGCGGGGGCGGTCTCGTTCGCCGGGGACAAGTTCGGGGCCTATGCGGAGGTGATGAAGACGCTGGTGCACGCGACGACGCGGATCGGCATTGGATTCGTGCCGTATGTGGGACCGGCGCTCGACCTTTGCGAGGCGGTGACGGGGAAGCGGTTCTGTTTGCCCGGCGGCGAGGAGCTGACGGACGAGGAGCGCATTGGCTCCGCGGTGGGCTTCGGGTTCGGGCAGATCACCAAGGCTTGGGCGGGGATCAAGGCGGTCGGGGTCAAGCCGGGGGCGAAGGTCGTCGCGGCTGGCGTGCTGAGCCTCGGGGAGGAGTTTGCCCAGGCGCTCAGGGCGAGTAAGATCGACCAGTGGAAGGGCCTGCGCCATGCCGTCACGAAGCTGCCGATGGATGACTTCGAGAAGAAGGCGGGGCTCTACTTGATGAAGAACGAAGGACGGGCGATGCTTGGGGTGGGCGATGACGGGGTGCGGTCGGCGATTGGGATCCCGAAGGGAGGAAACGGCGTCCCTGAAGGTGTCGCCCAAGCACCGGACTTCCTCACGGTGACGAAGCAGAACCTGCTGGTGGTGAGCGAGGTGAAGGGCGGTGACAAGCAGGTGCAGGTTGGAACGGCGGTCAAACAACTGACGAACGGCATGAAGAAGCTCAAGGAATTGCACCTCGAAGGCGACGTCACGCGTATCGAGCTCATCGTGAAGAAGGGAGCGAAGTTGGACAATCCAGACTATGGGGTCGTCGAGGGCGTCCTCGTCAAGTTCTCCGACGGCCCGAAGCTCATCGAGGGCCACGTCATTTGGGTGATCGAGCTATGAGCGAATCAGGCCCCTTCTTTTATGCGTGGTGCGACCAAACGGTCAGGGCCGACGCCTTCGTGGCGGCCCTGGCCGCGCTCGGTGGTGACGTCCTCGCCGTGTATTTGGAGGGGCGTGGTGGCGATGAGGGCCACGAGTATATTTCGCTCGAGGAGGCGCGGAGGCTCGTGCGGGCCCACCTCGGCAAGGAGATGGCGCAGGCGTCGTTTTATGTGGGCAGGCCTTTCCGCGTAGGACGGTGGACCTGCAATCTGAGCGTCGAGATTCGCGAGGAGGCGTATAAGGTCGTCGTGTACCACACCCCGATGAGCCTATCCGGGGGTGATCGCGATGAATTCTTTCATCGTCGCGAGCCGCACCGTCTCGGAATGGGGCCGCGCTCCACGTCGGTCGAGGCGGCGGCCATGGCGATCGACACGGAAGGCGATGTGGAGGATCTTCTCCTCGGCCTCTGCGCGCCGGACGCAGGGCTCGTCACGTTCGGAGCGTGCGCCGATTGGTGGCCGTGGCGTGCGCCGCTGGAGAGCAACGCGACGTACCACGCCAATGCCGCGGCCATCGCGCGTGACCTTGCCCTCTCGTGGGTCCACGTCCACGACGGGTACAAGATCGGGTATATCGCAGGGCTCTCCTTGGACGAGCTCGCCGCGCGCGTCGAAGCCGCTCCCGAAGGCGCGCGTATCGGGATCGCGACCTTGGTCGACGGGGTAGGGATGCACGGCAAGGATGATGATGAGGCGAGCTTGGATGACCCCAGGCGCCGCTACTTCTCCCCGCTGGCACGCAAGGGGGCGCGCCCCATCGGACCCGGTGACGAGGTGCTGACCCGCGAGCAGGTCGTGCGCGCCATTGCGACGCCGCCGAATACGCTACTCGACGCCCTCGAAGCGTCGGCGGCAGCCTTGCGCGACGACGAATGGCGCGCGGCCGAGCCGCTCGCCCGGAAGGCGATCCATGCGAGGACGGAGGGGGCGCCCACGCGGGAGATCACTGTCACCGAGAGACACGAGCGCTTCATCGAGCACCACGCCCCCTACCACGTCCGCCGCCTCCCGAACGGCGGCGTCCTCCTCGCGACCCACCCTTACCGCACGTTATGGCCCCTCTGGGCCGACGCGCTGAATCTGCTGGGCATCCGCCCGTAGATACGCTCCGAGGGCGCGGCTCGCTCAGCCCCCGTTCGTCGGTATCGGCTCCTCCGCGCCTCCCGCCGGCGTCGTCTCCTCCGGGAGCTGCTCCTCCCCCGTCTTCGGGTCGACATCGGGCGCGCTCCTCCGCGCGCGGATATGCTGCCGGATCGCCTCGTTTTGCTTCACCACGGGCGCCAGCAGCTTGGCCCGCTTCTCGGCGTGATCGCCCGTCGGCTCGTCGTACGTGCCGAGGATCCTGGCGACGATCCGCAAGAGGTTATTCTGCCCGACCTCGCGCGCGGCTTTCACGGTGCCGAATTCGAGGTTATCGACCGCGGCCAAGGCCTCGTCGTACTTCTGCGTCAGCTTCACGACGCGCGCGGCATTGTGGGTGAGGCCGAGCTTCTGCACGACCGGCGCGAGCTCGCCTTCCAGCTTGCCGACGATCGTCTTCGCTCCGACGAGCTCCACGTCGTACGGCGCGTTCGTGATGGCGGAGACGCCATTCGGGAAGAGTTCGTGAAGGAAATGCTCGACGTCCGCGATGAGCTCCGCGTCCTCGACCTCGTCGGCGCCTCGGAGCAGCGCCTCGCCCGCGCCGCGCAGGCCGGAGAGGGCGTTGTCGAGCTGGATGTCGGCTTGCTGGAGCGCCTTCTGATCACGGACCTGTTTCGCCGAGGCCTTGCCCACCCGGCGCTTCGCAGCCCAGCGTTGCTCGAGCGCGTACGTCTTTTCATCGGCGAGGATCGCCTCGACGACGAGGGCTTCGATCGCGGGCGCAGGGAGCGCCGAGGCGATCTCTCGCACCCGAAGGAAGGTGAACAGGCGTCTGCCGACGGGAAATTGGTTCAACCGGAGGAAGTCTGCGAGGTCGACCAGCATGGCGGGCATGCTCGCGCCATCACGACGCGTCCGTCAAGTCGCACGTGGCCCTCGGGGAGGGCCGTCGACGTTGGAATCTTGCGCGCAGTCGGGCCTCGGAGGGGAAGGCCTGGGCAAGCTCGGTCATGCACGAGGCTGAGGCAGGCCCGCAAACGCGAGGGCGCGCGGACGTGAGGCGCGGCGGGGGCTCGAACCGCGGCGAGCGGCGGGGGAAAAAGAAGCGTCACGCGGCGAGACGACGAGACGCGGCGCGCGTGTGGGGGCCTCTCCGGGCTTCGAGGACGGGAGGACGCGGCCGAGGTGGGGCCTCACCGAGGCCGACGCGCGGGAGAGAGCGCCCGAAGCTGGGGGTCTTGGAGGCCAATACATGGCGAAGGTCGCGGAGGGGGACGGCGGTTCGAGGCTTCGAAGCGAGGAAGGTCGCGCGAAGGCCGGGCACCGTGTGGATTTTGTACGCGCGGCGGGACGAAGCGGAGGGCTTTGGGGGGCTTCGGGGCGGGCGCGCGGGGCGAGGATGAAGGCAGTGACCGGGTTTTGTGCGGGGGAGAGGCGCGAGGTCCCGAGGTGTCGGGGGCGAAGGCACGTGCGGGGGTCGTGAGAGGGCGAGGGGGGAGGGGTGTCGAGCTGGGCGTGAGGTCCGAGGTGGAGGCCCCCGAGGGGCCCTGCGTCGAGCGGCGCCGTGAGGGCTCGACCCCTGGAGGCCTATGTATCGGGCGCGGCGTCGCGAAGGGAGACCTCTCGTGGCGATTGGGTCGGGCGCGGGATGCCGCGCGAAGACCCCGAGGGGCCCCACGCATCACAACCAATCCCGAAACAGATACGCCGCCCACGACGCCGCGCGCTCCCACGGCGGACGCTTCTCCCAGCGTGACGCCGTGACCTCCTCGCAATGGGGCACGTCCGAGAGGAACATCGCCTCCATCGCCAGGCCGAAGCGCTCGTCCTCGACGAGCGCGTTCGCCTCGAGGTTCTGCCGCAGCGATTGCATGTCGAGGTTGCTCGAGCCCACCGTCGACCAGTATCCGTCGATCACCGCCGTCTTCGCGTGTAACACGCGGCCCTTCCATTCGTAGAGCCGCGCCCCCGCCTCGAGAAGGCGGCCATAAATCGAACGCGACGCGTGCAGGACCGCGGGCACGTCCGTCGTGCCGGGGACCATGATCCGCACGTCGACGCCGCGCTTCGCCGCCTCGCTCAGCGCGTGCAAGAAGCCGAGGGAGGGGAGGAAATACGCGTTCGTGATCCAGATGCGACGCGTGGCCTTTTTGATGGCCGCGCGATACGCGTCGCGGATGCCCGCGCGGCCGCGGTGCACGTCGCTCGTGATCACACGGACGCGTGGATCGGGGCGGCGGCTCGCCAGGCTGTAGAGGGGCTCGTCGAGGGCCGGGCCCTTGGCCTTCTTCCACGTGCGCAAAAAGTAATATTGAAGCTCCATGGCCGCAGGGCCCTCGAGCGCGAGGTGCGTGTCGCGCCAGGGAAGGGCGCCGCCGAGGTCGCGCGGCGCGTAATCGTCGCAGAGGTTGATCCCGCCCGTGAACGCGATCTGCGAGTCCACGATCAACGATTTGCGGTGGTTGCGCCGGACCACGTGCCGCAAGAGCTTCCGGTTCTGGAGCGCGTGGAGGACGGGGCGGAACGCGACGACCCGCGCGCCCGCCTCGCGCAAGCCCTCGACGTATTCGCTCGAGACCGACGAGCCCCAGGCGTCGTAGAGCAGGTTGACCTCGACGCCCGCGCGCGCGCGCTCGGCGAGGGCGCACGCGAAGGTCTGTCCGACGTGGTCGTCGCGAAGGATGTACGTCTCGAGGCAAAGGGTGGAGCGGGCGTGCGCGATGGCCTCGAGCATCGCAGGGAAGGCCTGCGCGCCGTCCTGGAGCAGGCGCAGCCGGTGCGAGCCGACGACCATGTCGCAGAAGGCCGGCGTGCGAAGGAGCGTCGTGGGCGGCGGGAGGGCGTCGATCGAGGGGATGGCGTCGACACTCGGAGCAAGCGGCAGGCTGCTGTCTCCTCGGCTCAAAACGTGTCCTCTCCCTCGCTCAGGGTAGCGCAGAATCAGCCCGCGGCCCCCTCGCCAAACGAGGCCGGCCGGGACGGCGCGAGGATCACGCGATCCCGCCCGGCGTTTTTCGCCGCGTAGAGCGCCGCGTCGGCGGCCTCGAAGAGCGCGAGCGGGCGAGGCGCGAGGACGGCATCGAGGTCGGCGATGCCAATGGACACGGTCGGCGCGCCAGGCATGTCGCGCAGGGCGGCGCGGATCCGCTCGGCGAGCTCGAGGCCCTGCGAGGCCGTCGTCGCGGGCAGGAGCACGGCGAACTCGTCGCCGCCGTAACGTGCGGGCAGGTCCATCACGCGGCAGGTGCGGCGCAAGGCCTCGGCGACCGCGGTGAGCGCGGCGTCGCCGGCCTCGTGGCCGCCGCGGTCGTTGATCTGCTTGAGGTGGTCGACGTCGAGCAGGAGGAAGGCCACGGAGCCCTCGTGCCGCGCGAGGCGCGCGATCTCCTCGGCGAGGCGGGCGTCGAGGTGGCGGCGGTTCGAAAGGCCCGTCAGCGGATCCTTCATGGAGGTGGCGGCGAGCAGGTCCTCACGCGCGCCGAGGCGACGGCCGAGCAGGACAAACACCACGAGCGTGCCGAGGCCGAGGTAGCCGAGCGTGAGGGGGTCGGCCTCGATCTGCGCGAGGAGGAAGGTCGGGGTGGGCGCTCGCCGCGCGACGAGGGCGCGGAGCACGAGCAGGCCGAGGGGCGCGCCGAGCGCGAGCAGGGCGCCGAGGACGGGCCACACCCGCCGGCGGGGCCAGCTCTCGGGGATACGCGGCCTTCGCATGAAGGATCAGGCTGCTTGGAAGATCCGTGCCGGTAAAGGCCCCACGGGAGTGCTTCGCGCGTGGCACGGGTCGTGTTAGGCCCTTGCCGCGCAGAAGGAGAGAGACTGTATGCACCGGATTCTGGTTGGCCTCGATGCTTCCCCGCGGTCGAAGGACGTGCTCGACGCGGCGATCGATCTCGCGCGAAAGACGGGCAGCAAGCTCATCCTGATGCGCGCGATCGGGATCCCCGTGGAGATCCCGCCGGAGGCGTATGCCTTGCCGCCGGGCTCGCTCGAGGGGCTGCTGGAGCAAGAAGCGCTGCGGTACGTGGGCAAGGAGATCGAGCGCGTGCCCGAGGAGCTGCGGGGGCCGGTGAAGGTGGCCGTCGGGACGCCGTGGCAGGCGATCTGCCAGGCGGCGAAGGAGGAGAACGTGGACCTCATCGTGATCGGGTCCCACGGCTATCAGGGGATCGACCGGCTGATCGGGACGACGGCGGCGAAGGTCGTGAACCACGCGGACCGATCGGTGCTCGTCGTCCGTCACCCGGAGCTGCTCGCGGGTTGACGCAAGGCGTGCGTCGCGGCGCAGGGGGTGCGCCGCGACGGCTCACTTCGACTGGATGGTGATCGTGCCCGGATCGACGTAGCGGGTCTTGGCTTCGGCGCCCGTGAGGTAGGTGTCGTAGCCCGCGTTGCCGCGCAGGTAGCGCTCGTAAAACGCGGTGACGTAGGCCTTGGAGAGGGCGTTGACGGTCGCGTTCGGGAGGGTGGCCATCTTGCAGACGCTGCAGGTGAAGCCGCAGCTCGAGACGTCGTCGAGGAAGCTCATGTGGTTGGCGCCGTTCACCGTGACGGCGAGGCTCGGCGCCGTGGTCTTCGCGTAGAACGTGAGGAAGTTGTGCTCCGCCGGCGCGCACGCCTGCCCGAAGCCGCCTCCCGTGCTGTCGAGCGTCTCGCCGAGGAAACCCGTGGGCTTGGTGATCGGCAGCTCGTTACTCACGTCGATACAAGCCGGCGGGTTGCAGTCCGGGTTCGGGTCGAGCGGGTTGCCCGGCGCGCCGTCGACAGGATCGAGCACGATCGTCGCCTTGAAGCGCGCGTCGATCTTCGCCGCGTAGACCGCGAGCTTGCCGCCGAGCGAGTGCCCCGTGGCGCCGGCGTTCGCCGTGTCGCCTTTCAGCTCGGGCCTCGACGCGACCCAGTCGAGGGCGCTGATGATGTTCTGCGTGGCCTCGGTGTTGTTGGTGCCGGCGAACGAGGTCGGATAGTCGGCCGTGACGGCGACGTAGCCGAAGCTCGCGAGGCGCTCGAGGTAGCCGTAATACTGGCTCGCCGGGAGCTGGAAGCCGTGCGCCACGACGACGACCGGATACGGCCCGCTCGAAGGGCCCGCCGTCGGATACGCCGCGTGCATCGGCACCGTGTCGCCGGTCGGCGCCTTCCACTGGTTGTCGTCGACCTCGGCGAACGTGTATGGCCCGTCCTTGTTCGGATCGAGCACGGCCATCGGCGCGCCGCCGCCCATGCCGCCCTGGCCCATCCCGCCTTGGCCGCCGCCGCCGATGCCACCTTCGCCGCCGCTACCTCCGCCTTGGCCGCCGCCGCCTTGGCCGCCGCCGCCTTGGCCGCCGCCGCCCGGACCGGACGCGCCGCTGCCCGCAGGCCCGGTGATCGTCCCTCCCGCGAGGCCAGTGTCTCCGCCACCCGTGCAAGCCGCCGTGAAGGCGAGGCTCACAATGCCCAAGACAATGCCGAAGTTGCGCATGCCGCGGGCGTAAGATGGCCTCGGGACCGCGTCAACGCGGTCAACGGAGGATGCAGCCGCGATCAAGCGGTAAATTCGGTCGTCATCTGAATCCCCCAGTTCGTCGGGGGACGGACCGCGTAACTCAGCGCGAGGACCTCGATCAACACGACACGATAAATCTCGTGTACGTCGTCGACGTCGACCTCGCTCGCGTTCGCCTCGAGCGCCGCGTCGACGTGCTCGTGCACGAACGACAGGACGTCGGGCTGCTCCATGGCGATCACGTCGTCGGAGTCGACCGCCTCGGCCGGATCGGCCATGCGGAGCTGCTCGTCGAGCTTGAGCGACTCCTCGACCCCGGCGAGCGCGAGCGGCGTGACCTCGGCGAGGTCTTCATCAAAGACGTTGTCGAAGGCGAGCCAGACGGCGAGCGTCAGGAAGTACCCGAGCGCGAGCGCAGTTTCATCGAGAGGCCCGCCGAGGACCTGCGCGATACGATCCGCCAGCGCAGGCTGGGTCTGCTCGAAGCGAGCAAACGCCTCGTCGAGCTTCTGCCGCGCCTCTTCGTCATCCTCCGCGAGCTGCTCCTCGACCTCCGAGAGGGCCCGCAGAGGGACCTGCGCGAAGGACGGGACGGGACGGATGGCAGCGCGGCGGACCCACACGGCGGATACCTAGCACACGACGACACCGCGTTCTCGCGACATCGTTCGAGGTCTCCGGACGGACGTCACGGCGAGAGCAAGCGGACACTGCCGCTCGGGATCCATCCTTCGGTTCCGCCCCAGCGCACGTGAACGAGCGAGCCACGCGACGCGCCGACCTCGACGGCGTGCGCCTCGGGGATCGGCTCGCCGCCAAGCGCGGTGCCGTGATCGTCGACGAGGTGGACCTCGGGCACGACGATGACACCCGCGCGCGTCGTGAGCCGAAGCCTGCGCGCCGCGATCGTGAGCGGCAAGAACACGAGGAGCAAGACGAGCGCCGTCGGCGCCATGATGCGGCCCGCGACGGAGAACGAGGAGGCGCGGCTCTTGCGGAGGAAGAGGCCGATCGAGAGCAGCACGCTCGACGCGAGCGCGAGCAGGCTCCAGGTGCGCTCGGACGCGAGGCCGATGACGGCACGATCGAGCGTGGGGCGCACCGTGGTCGCGTCCTTGCCGCGGCGCGCGCGCCTGCGCACGACCTCCGCGCGCACGAGGTCGAGGGCGTGATCAGCCTCGAGGTCCGAAGGACGAAGGCGGAGGGTCTCCTCGAAGGCCGCCGCGGCGCGGCCGAGATCCCCGGGGCGATCGGCGCTGGCGCGCACACGCGCGACGTAGGCGAGTCCGCGGCCGAAGCTCGCGTCCGGGTGCACGAAGCCCATGTCGGCGAGCGCTTCGAAGCGCTCGATCGCGGTGCCGTACGCGCCGCGGCCGAGGGCCTCGGTGCCTTCGCGGAAGAGGTCTTCGGAGGACACGTCCGCGCGCGCCTCGGCCGCGAGCGCGAGCACGAGCGCGATCACCACGGCCTGCACGCGCCTCATCCCCGCGCACCCCCGGAGAGCGCGAGGAGCTCGCGCACGAGCGCGCGTCCACGCGTGGCGAACTCCGACAAGCTCGCCGCGGTGGCGCCCGGATCGAAGCGGAGCGCCGAGGCCTCGTCGAGCAGGCTTCGCGTACGCGCCGCGAGATCCTCCGGCACGCCCGCGTCTTCGAGCTCGCGCGCGAGATCGGCGAGCAGGATGCCGCGCGACTCGAGGTCCGTCGCGGCCTTGATGGCGTGGTGGACGGCGCGCTCGACGGCGGCCGAGAGCGCCTTCGTGTCGCCCTGCCCGCGCGCGACGTCAGCCTCGTCGAGCGCGACGTTCGCGAGGCGCGAAGGCGAGGAGGCGCCCGCGGCCCTGCGGGATCGGAGGCGGCGCGCGCCCGCGGCCGCGGCGGCGAGCAGGCCGTACGCGAGGGGAGGCGCGGCGATCGCGACGTAGAGGCTCGCGCCGTCGAAGAGGGGCGGCGAGGGCGCGGCGAAGGCGCCGAGCGTGACGCGCGGGGAGGGCAAGGTCGCGAAGGGATCGGCGTCACCCTTCGGAGAGGCAGGGGCGGCGCTCGGGGAGGCGCTGGGCGAAGCGGAAGGATCGGGCGCGGCGGAAGGCGCGACGTCGACCTTGCCGAGCGTGACGCTCGCGACGTCGTACCGCTTCGAGGCAGGATCCCAGTACGGCAGATCGATCTTGCCGAGATCGACCTCGCCCGGCTCCTGGATGCGCACGACGTAACCGAACGAGCGGTAGCCCGCGATGATCCCGCCTTGCGGGCCGATGGACTCGCGCTTCTCGGGATCGAGCCACTCGACGCCCGTGCGCGCAGGCACGTTGAGCGTCTGCGGGAAGTTGCCGTTGCCCTTCACCTGCACGGTGACCGCGATCGAGCCACCTTGCGTGAGCTTGCGCGGCTCGACGGTGGCCGAGAGGGAGAAGCGGCCGACGTCGCCGAGCACGTAACCCGGCGGGCGATTCGCGCGCGGCGGCTCGGTCACGCGGACGACGATGTCCTCGCTCGACCGCTCGACCAGGCGGCCGACGCGTTGCCCCGAGAACTTGATGGTCATGGGACCGATGTGCAGATCACCCGCGCGGACCGGGAAGAGCGCCACGCGATCGATGAGGCGCGCCAGGTACGTCCTGCCGCCTGCCTTGGCGCGGAAAGGCGGCTCGAAGCCGGGCGTCGTGATCATCGACATGCGGATGAAGTCGGTCATCGACGCGTCCCGCGCCGGCGCCATCTCCACGTTGACGCGCTGGTAGACGTAAAACGAGACCGTCACCTGTTCGCCGACGACGGCCTCTTTTTTGTCGGCGCGCGCGTGGACGAACACGTAGGGATCGGGCGCGGTCTTGAGCTCGAGCTTCTCGTCTTGCGCGGCTTGCGGCTCGTCGTCGTCGTCATCGTCGTCGAACGGATCGTGGCCGCCGAAGAGCCCCCCGAAGAGGCCAGGGCCGCCCGGCATGAGGAAGGGGTTGTGGCTTCTGCGGGATCGTCCGGTCGAGGGGACGATCTCGACCTCGACCGCTTGCCCCGAGAAACGTTTGCCCGACCAGAGCACGCTCGGCGCGGGGATCTTCACGCGGCCGGGGGCGTTCGAGACGAGCTGCCAGCTCGCGTCGATGCCGAGGCGCGTATGGCCGTTGATCGAGACCATCGAGGTGCCGACGGACGGGCCGCCCTGGATGGTGGCGCCTCGCGGAGGCGCGAGCCGCGGATCACTCGGCATGGGCTCGCCGGGCGGGACGAGCGCGGAGAGGTTCACCGAAAAGGGCTCGCCGACCTCGACCCTGCGCGCGCTCACGCGGGTCGTGACCTGCGGCTCGGCGTGCGCGACGTTCGCCGCGGCGACGAGCGTGATCTCCGCGGCCACGAAGGCCGCGATCGCCCCGGCCCTCACTTGTCCTCCATCACGCGACCACGCCGCGTGCCGGCCTTCATCTTGGCCTCCTGCTCCTGGTAGGTCGGCGCCTCCTCGAACCGGTCGAGGATGCGATCTTCCTGGCCCGGCTGGGGCTCGGGCGAGGCAGGCTGCGGCGGCGGAGGTGGCGGCTGTCCGGCGTCCTTGCCCGCGTCCTCTCCGGCGTCCTGATCCTGGCCGCCGTCGCCGTCGCCCCCGTCTTTCCCGGCGTCGTCGCCAGCGTCTTCGCCAGCGTCGTTGCCGCCGTCCTCGCCAGCGTCGTTTCCGCCGTCGTCACCGCCGTCGGAACCGTCCGATCCATCGTCGCCGTCGGAGCCGTCGCTCGCGTCGTCGCCGCCGTCTTCACCTGCGTCCTGGTTCGCGTCTTGCTCGGCGTCTTGCTCGGCGTCTTGCCCCGCGTCCTTCTCGTCCTCGATGCGCCGGAGCGCGATCGCGCGGTTCCACGCGGCGTCGCGCCCGATGCCGTCGGCGGCCGCGTCCTCGGGCAGACCCGGGACGAGCGCGATCGCGTCGTCGTAGTGGCGCACGGCCTCCTCGTACTTCTTCCGCAAGAACTCGAGGTTGCCCGCGAGGTAGTGCGCGCGCGCGCGTAGATCGATCGGGACCTTCGGATCCTCGGCGATCGCCCGCGCGACGATGAGCGCGCAGTCGATCTCGAGCGAGCGCATCGCGGCGAGCTGCTCCTCCTCGGGCCCGCCGTCGCCCATCTCTTCTTCGCCGAAGCGACGGCCGTACTTCTCCGCGATCGAGAAGAGCACGAGGCCGAGGTCGAACGAGCCGTTGTACTTCTGGCGGACCGCGTCCGGCAGGCCGATCCCCGCGTCCGTGCACGGCCCGGTGCCGAGGTACGTCTCGAGCGCCTCTTCGGCCGATTCGAAGCGGCCCGCGTCGAGGTCGGCGAGGGCCTGATCCACCGCGGGCGCGTTGCGCTCGAAGGGCGATCGAGGATCCCACCCGCTGCAGCCGGACGCGAGCCACGTCGCGCCGCCGAGCACACAAGCGAGGGCGAAGAGGGCGATCGCCGCGGTCTTCGCGCGGCCGCGAAGATCACTCGAGCCACGCGAGGCGCGGGCGGCGCGCTCTTTCCGATCAGGCCGGGGCACGACGCACCTCCCTTCGTTTGCGTTCGCCGGGCGGAGGCTTCGACGCGGCCCTCCTGCGGAGGATGCGCAGCGGCGCGTCCGTGATCAGCGCCTCGGCGATGAGCAGGAGGATCGCGAGCCCGAGCGGGTAGTAGTAGACGTCGGCGTAGACCGTCTCGATCTTCTCGGCGAGCTCGCTCTTCATCTGCTTGCGCAGGTCCGCGGCGATCCGATCGATCCCGGTCGTGCCCTTCTCCGCGACGATGATCTCGCCGCCGGGCGTCGACGTCGCGATCGATGCGAGCTGCTTCTCGCCGTGCACGGTGAGCGCCGTGGTGAGGGGTTTTCCGTTCCGATCCGTGCGGAAGCCGATCACGCGGCCGTCCTCGCCGACCTCGGGGATACGCTCGGGCGTGCGGCCGCCGATCTGCACGACGTGCACCGTCGTGCCCTCGGCGCCGAGCTGCCGCGCGACGGAGGCCGGATCCCCCTCGAGGTCCTCGCCGTCCGTGACGAGCAGGACGATCCGTTTGTGCTCCGACGATTTGGGATCCCGCTTCAAGAGGTCCCGCGCGAGGGTGAGGGCGCGGGCGATCGCGGTGCCGCCGACGGGCATGTCGTTCGGGTCGAGCTGCCGGAGGAACTGCGCGACCGCGGCGCCGTCGGCGGTGAGGGGGAAACCCATGGGCTCGCCGGCGAACGCGACGGCGGCGAAGCGCGCGCCTTCGAGCTCCTTCACGAGCCGCGCGACCTCGACCTTCGCCCGGAAGATCCGCGAGGGCTCGACGTCCCGCGCGTACATGCTCTTCGAGTAGTCGAGCACGAGGACCACGTCGACGTTCGTCGCGGGCACGAGGCGCGTCCCCTTGCCGTACTGCGGGCGCGCCGCGGCGAAGAACGCGAGCGCCGTGGCCATCACGAGCAGCACGGCCTTCCAGGCGCGGCGCACGGAGGGGTCGCTCGTGCGCAGCGCCTCGACCCGATCGAGGTCGCCGAAGGCCTTCGCCGCGCGCCGCCGGTAGACCGCGCCGAGCGCGAGCAGGAGCGCGACGAGGGCCGCGAGGGCCGTGCAGAAGAGGAAGATGGGCTGACCGAAGATCACGGGAACCTCCGGAGCAGCCAGGCCCGCAGCAGCGCGTCGAGGCCGACGAGCACGACGCCGGGGATGAGCAGGAAGGGAAAGAGGTCCTCGAACGACGCGCGGCTCGCCTCGAAGCGCGTCTTCTCCAGCTTGTCGAGCACGGCGTGCATGCTCTGCGCGAGGGCCTGCGCGTCGGTCGCGATGTACGCCTCGCCGCCCGTGGTCTTGGCGATCCACTTGAGCAGCTCGGGGTTCACCGGGTAGCGGCGGCGCACGTAACGCGGCTGGCCGAGCAGATCGAAGCCGTCCTCGACGTCGACCTCGTCGTCGTTTCCGATCTGGATCGTGCTGATCTGCGCGCCCACGCTGGTCGCGAGGTGCGTCGCGTATTGCGGCGAGACCAGGCCTTCCTTGTTGTCGCCGTCCGTGAGCAGCACGATCACCTTCGACTGCGCGTCGCTCCTGCGCAGGCGCGCGACGGCCGTGGCGAGCCCGTCGCCGATCGCCGTGCTCGAGCCGTCGATGACGTCGAGGGTCATCTTGCCGACGAGCTCGCTCAGGAGGTGGTAGTCGAGCGTGGGCGGCGAGAGGACGTACGCGCTCTTGCCGAAGACGACGACGCCGATGCGGTCGGTCTTGCGGCGGGAGATGAAGTCCTGGAGGACGATCTTCGCCGTATCGAGGCGCGTGAGGCGCTTGCCGCGCGGGAGCACGATCCGGCCCGGCAGATCACCCGGCCTGGCGTCGAGGATCGCGCGCATCGAGCCCGAGAGGTCGAGCGCGACGACGATGTCGATGCCTTTGTCGTCGCTGCGCTCGTCGCGCAGGATCGAGATCGGCCGCGCGATCGCAGTGACGAGCAGCGCGACCGAGACGGCGCGCAGGACGCCCGGCAGGTCCCGGAGCTTCGCGCGCACGCCACGCGGGCCGGAGGTGAAGGCGTGGATCGTGCCGATACGCAGGCGCGGCGTGCGCCGATCCTGGCCGGCGGTGCCCCACCAGAGCAGGAAGGGCACGACCACGAGGCCGAGGAGCAACCACGGCAGCTCGAAGCTCGCGCTCTCCCAGGCGTCGCGCCGCGCGAAGAAGGGCCACGCGAGCGCGAGGGCGAGCACCACGAGGGTCTGCAAGAGGACGAGGGCGAGCCGCTTCACGGCGCACCTCCCGCCGCTTCTTTGCGCGCCGGCGCGTCCTTGCTCACAGGCGTCGTGTTGCGCACGATCGTGATCCCCCGTTCGAGCGCGGCGAGGCAGTCGTCCTCGCTCGGCACGACGCGCGCGAACTTCACGAGGTCGGCCTCCTCGAGGAAGCGCGTGATCGTGTCGAGCCCGCGCACCGGCGGCCGCACGCGCGCGAGCGTTCGCTGCATCTCGTCGGTCGTGCTCTCCAGCCCGTCGAAGCCGTACCGCGCGCCGAGGTACTTGCGCACGCAGTCGCTCACGCGATCGAAGTACTCGTCGTTCTTGCCGTCCGCGAGGAGGTTCGACGCGCGGATCGCCTCGAGCTCCTCGAGCGCCGCGATCCACGGCAGCTTCGGCGCCACGTAGGGCGCGGCCTTCGGCCTGCGCGACCAGCGCACGAAGAGCCACGCGCCGATCGCCGTGAGGATCGCTCCCACGAGCGCGCCCGCCGCGACCTGCTTGGCGAGCACCCACTCCTCGCGCTGCGGCCTGCCCTCGGGGTTCGGGCGGACCTTCGGATCGAGCTCGTTCGCGATCGGATCCTCGACCAGGATCGGGTGCGGCGACGTGCAGACCGTGACGATGTCCCCGCTCGCGCGCGCCAGCGTGATCGGCACCGGCGGCAACATCATCACGTTCCGGCCCGGCTTCTTGGGCAGGGCCACGAACGGGATCGTCACCTTCGTCGTGGACGACGCCTCGCCCGCCTCCGTGGCCGCGACCGGGCCCGCGCCGCCGTCGGGGTCGGGCACGACGAACCCCGCCTCTTCGAGCGCTTTGTACGAGTCGCTCGCTCGTTCGACGCGGAACCCGCCGGGCATCACGGTCTCGCCCTTGCCGTGCACGACCGTGATCTCGAGCGGCGCGGCCCAGCCGCTCGTCCCGCGCTCCGGGAACGTCTCCGTGATCTTCGGCCGGCTCGCGCCCTCGGGCACCCGCTCCACACACGACGCCCACACCCGCGCGCCCGCGTCCGCGTCCGCCTCCTGGGCCGCAGCGGGGCGCGCCACGAAGGCCATGCCCGCCGCGAGGACGAACGCCGGGACGCTCTTCGCCCTCGTCATCGCCGGGCCCTCCTCGCGCGCTTCGCGAAGAGCTGGCGCAGCGGCTCCACGTAGCTCCGGTCCGTGCGGATCGTGACCGTGTCGACCGCGAGCTTCTTGAACAGCTTGTCCCGCTCGCGCCGCATCTTCAGCATCTCGGCCTTGTACCGCTCGCGCACCTTGTGATCCGAGGTGTCGACGAGCACCTCTTCGCCCGTCTCCAGGTCCTCGAACGTCGCGAGTCCCACGTCCGGCAGCTCGAGGTCGCGCGGGTCTTCGAGCACGACCGGGATCACGTCGTGCTTGCTCGCGGCCAGCGCGAGCGCGCGCTCGTAGCCGCTGTCGAAGAAGTCGCTCACGACGAACGCGACGCTCCTGCGCTTCTGCACCTTCGAGAGCGTCTCCAGCGCGACCCGGAGGTTCGTCCCCGCGCTCTCTGGCTCGTGCCCCAGGATCTCGCGGATGACCCGCATCACGTGTTTGTCGCCCTTCTTCGGCGGCACGATCTTCTCGACGCGGTCCGTGGCCAGCACGAGGCCCACGTTGTCGTTGTTGCGGATCGCGCTGAACGCGCAGAGCGCGCAGATCTCCGCCGCCACCGCGGCCTTCGAGGCGCGCCGCGTGCCGAAGCTCTCGCTCTCCGAGGCGTCGACCACGAGCATCACGGTCATCTCGCGCTCTTCGACGAAGACCTTCACGAAGGCCTCGTTCATGCGCGCCGACACGTTCCAGTCGATCCAGCGCACGTCGTCGCCGGGGTTGTACGCGCGCACCTCGCGGAACGAGAGGCCCTGGCCGCGGAAGACCGACGAGTACGTCCCCGAGAGCTGCTCGTTCGCGAGGTGGCTCGTCTTGATCTCGATGACGCGCAGCCGCTTCAAGAGGTCCGCGGCCCCGGCCTGCGCCCGGTCCTTCTTGCTCTGCGCGTCTTCGTGCGGCGGCTCGTCGCCGAGCCCGAAGAACGCACGGAGCCGCTCCCCGAAGCTCGGGCCCTTCGCCTTGCCTTTTTTCTTGCGGGCGCCGGCCTTCACGGCACCTCGACCACCTCGAACACGCGCCGCACGACCTGCTCGGTCGTCACCTCTTCCGCCTCCGCCTCGTACGTCAGCACCATGCGGTGGCGGAGCACGTCCGGGCCCACGGCCTTCACGTCCTCGGGCGTCACGTACCCGCGGTGCCGCAAGAACGCGTGCGCCCGCGCCGCCAGCGCCAGCGCGATCGAGGCGCGCGGGCTCGCCCCGTACTCGATCAAGCTCGCGAGCTCCTTCATGCCCTTCTGGCTCGGCTCGCGCGTCGCGAAGACCACGTCGACGATGTAGTCCTTCACGCGATCATCCATGTAGACGTCCCGCACGACCTTGCGCGCGGTGACGAGCGTCTCGGGCTCGATGATCCGGCTCGCGGAGGCCTCCATGATCCCCGTCGTGCGGTCGATGATCTGCCGCTCCTCCGCGCGCGTCGGGTAACCGACCTTCACCATCAGCATGAACCTGTCGACCTGCGCCTCGGGCAAGCGGTACGTGCCCTCCTGCTCGATCGGGTTCTGCGTCGCCATGACCACGAAGGGATCGGGCAGCTTGTAGGTCGTGTCGCCGATCGTGACCTGCTTCTCCTGCATCGCCTCGAGCAGCGCGCTCTGCACCTTCGCCGGCGCACGGTTGATCTCGTCCGCGAGCACGAGGTTCGCGAAGATCGGGCCGAGCTTCGAGGTGAACTCGCCCTTCTGGTGGTTGTAGATCACCGTGCCGATCACGTCGGCGGGCAGGAGGTCGGGCGTGAACTGGATGCGCGAGAACTTCGCGTGGATCGCGTCGCAGAGCGTGCGGACCGTGAGCGTCTTCGCGAGGCCGGGCACGCCCTCGAGCAGCACGTGGCCACCCGTGAGCAGGCCGATCAGGATCCGCTCGAGCATGTAGTTTTGCCCGACGATCACCTTGCCGACCTCGGTGATCAGGTTGTCGACGAAGGCACTCTCTTTCGCGACGAGCTCGTTCAGGGCGCGGACGTCGTGCATGGCATGGACCGGGAGGGTTCTCTTGGCAGGCGCTTTCGCGGGGCCGTCGTGGCTCGATCGTGCGCCTCGCGCGCGCGATCTCTCTCGATGTGCGGCAGGCACATAGCAAGCCTCGCGGCGCCTGGACAGGCGCAGGAGCGCGTTTATTCCCGAAAGCGGCGCGCGGAGGCCGCTACATCGCCGAGATCACGTTGAGGACCGCGTTTCCGCGAATCTTCCCGTAGAGCTGCCAGATCTCGATCTTGTACGCGCCCGGGGCCGAGGCGGTGAACTCGACCGGCGCCGCGCTCTGCGGCTTGCCCGTGGGCAGCTCCCGCAAGACACGCTCGATGATCACCTTGCCCGAGGGCGACTTGATCCGGACGTTGAACGGCGGATCCGCGTCGTCATCCGAGCGGAAGACGAGCTTGACCAGGTCCCCCACGCGCGCAGGGTCGGTCTTGCAGATCGTCTCGATTTCTCCGACGTTGTCGGTGATGGTCCGGGACACGCCGTTGCTCGTTCAGCTCTGACCTCACCCGCTCCCCGAGAGGAGCGGGCGCAAAGCGGACGACATTGTACGCACGGACAAAGCCGATTCGCGAATTTGGGGCGAACCGGAGTCCCTGATCAGCTCGACTGCGGTCGCCAACGTAGCCGAGGCTGCCGCGCCGCGCGTGCTTCATCCAGCCTTCCGACGACGGTGTTGTGCGGCGCACCCTTCACGAGGGCCGGATCTTCGTGGGCCTCGCGCGCGATGGCCTTCATCGCGTCGACGAACTCGTCGAGCGTCTCCTTCGTCTCGGTCTCGGTCGGCTCGATCATGAGCGCGCCCTGGACGACGAGCGGGAAGTAGATCGTCGGCGCGTGGAAGCCGTAGTCGAGCAGGCGCTTGGCGACGTCGAGCGTCTTGACGCCCGTCTGCTTCTCCAGGTCGACGTCGCTCAGCACGACCTCGTGCATACACGCCTCCGGCACCGGCGCGGCGTACGTGTCCTTGAGCATCACCCAGAGGTAACGCGCGTTGAGGACCGCGAGCGCGCTCGCCATCTTGAGGCCCTCGCCGCCCATCTCGCGCAGGTAGGTGTAGGCGCGGATGAACATGCCGAAGTTGCCGTAGAAGGCGCGCAGGCGGCCGATCGACTGCGGGCGATCCCGATCGAAGGCGAAGGTGCCGTCGTCCTTGCGCACGAGCACGGGGCCGGGCTGGAAGGGCTCGAGGTGCTTCTTGAAGCAGACCGGGCCCGAGCCGGGGCCGCCGCCGCCGTGCGGCGTGGTGAAGGTCTTGTGCAGGTTGATGTGGATGACGTCGACGCCAATGTCGCCGGGCCGCGCGTGGCCCATGATCGCGTTCGTGTTCGCGCCGTCGCCGTACACGAGGCCACCCTTGCCGTGCACGATCTCGATGATCTCGGGCAGGTGCTTCTCGTAGACGCCGAGCGTGTTCGGGTTCGTGATCATCAGGCCGCAGACGTCGTCGCCGCCCTCACGCTCGATCGCGGCGAGCACCTCTTGCGGCGTGACGACGCCGCCCGGGTTCTTCTCGATCTTCACCGCGACGAGGCCGTTCAGCGCGCAGGAGGCCGGGTTCGTGCCGTGCGCGCTCTCGGGGATGAAGACCTTCTTCGGGCTGCGCCCCTTCGATTCGTGGTAGGCGCGCATCATCATGAGGCCCGTGAGCTCGCCCTGCGCGCCCGCCGAGGGCTGCAGCGAGCAGGCGTCCATGCCGCTCACCGCGCTGAGCATCTGCTGCACGTGCCACATGACCTCGAGCGAGCCCTGCGCGAGCTCGTCCGGCGTCTCCGGGTGCATCTTCAAGAAGGCCGGGATCCGCGCGGCCCACTCGTTGATCTTGGGGTTGTACTTCATGGTGCACGACCCCAGCGGGTAGAGCTGCGAGTCGATGCAGAAGTTCCACTGCGAGAGGCGCACGAAGTGCCGGAACGCCTCGGGCTCGCTCACCTCGGGCAGCCCCGCGGCCTCCTTGCGAGCGAGGGCCCCGTAAAACGCGGCCGGATCGACGTCCGGCACGTCGAGCGGGGAGAGCGAGGCGCCCGAGCGCCCGGCCGTCCCCCGCTCGAAGATGGGGGGCTCGCGGAACTTGATTCCTTGCGGTTGAGGTCGTGCCATGGTCGCAATCTCGCTCGGGCGAGCGGAGCCCCCGAGCCGTTCGTCAGGGGTTCGCCGGCTCTTCGGGCGCTCCCTGTTCCTTGTTCTCCGAATCCCAGTCGCCGCCGCCGAGGTCGGAGGCGCCGGTGCCGCCGATCGACGCGAGGTCCGGGTTCACGTTGCGCTGCTTGACCGCGTCCCAGGGCTCGCCGACCTCGTCCTTGTCGAAGCCGATCTCGCCGGCGAACGTGTCGTCGACGTTGTCACCCGCGGGGCGCTTGTACTTGAAGTAGCCGCGGCCCTTCTTCGAGGCGTTGGGGCCGACGAGGCCCGTGGTGTACTCGGTCCACTCGAACTTCAGGACGTCGCCGTTGGCTTCGCCCTTGAGCGTGCCCCACTTGTCCTTGTGCGGGCGGATCCACTTGCCCTCGACCGCGTTACCGTCCTGCACGACGTGCAGGTAGCCGTAGAGCTCGCTGAAGTACACGCCGGTCCAGCTCGCGCCGGAGGGCATGTCGCCCGGTGTGACGTCCGCGGTCTTCGCGTTACCCGAGCCGCCCGCGCAGCCCACCGTCGCAAGAGAAAGAGGAGCGGTGACGAGCGCCATCGCCGTCACGACCAACCTGAGCGAACGCGTCCATTTCATGGGGCGGGGAGCCTAGCACAGGCAGGCGCGCCCTCGCGCGAGCCTCGAAGGAGCCGAGCGAGGAGCGGCCCCACGTCGACCCGATGATCGAGGGTGAGGACCGGGGCAGCGCCGAGCCAGGGCGGGAGCTTGGTAGCGCACCGAGGCGTGGTGAGCCAGGCGTCGAGGCCGAGGCTCCGGGCACGCTCGAGCGTTTCCGGGTCGAAGCAGGCGTGGTCGGCCAGGCACGAGGCGGCGTACGGGCGGAGGCCGGCGCGGCGGAGCGAGAGGAGCAGGCGACCCGGGCGCGCGACGGCCACGAGCAAGCCAACACGTCGCGAGGCGAGGGAGGCGAGGTCGTGGCGGCGGCCAGACGCGTCGAGGGCGCCGTCGATCGACGAGGCGAGCGGCACGGCGGAGGAGGGCAGGTCCGGCGCGTTCGCGCCGCCGAGCGCGACGACGTGATCGGCCGCCTCGAGGAGGGCCGAGGCCGGGGCGCGGAGGTCACCGAGCGGTGGGCAAAGGCCCGCGCCGAACGGGCTCTCGCCGTCGAGGACGAGGACGGCGTCGTCGAGGCGGCGAGGCGCTGCCTGGAGAAGGCCGTCGACGACGAGGAAGGTTTTTCCGGACCGCACCGCGATCGCGAGGGCCTCGGCGCGGCGCTTCGCCACGAAGACGGGCGTGTCCGTGAGCGCGAGCGCGCGCGCGGCGCAGAGGGCGTCGTCCCCGACGAGCGCGACGGGATCGTCGGGAAGGACGCGCCGCGGGGAAGCGACGCTCGAGCGGTAGCCGTGTCCGATGAAGGCGACGTCGTGACCTTCGAGGGCGAGCGCGCGCGAGAGCGCGATCGCCACGGGGGTCTTGCCCGCGCCGCCGAGGACGGCGCCGCCGACGCCGACGACACGCGCGCCTGCGGGCAGCGCCACGGGGCGCGCGACACGCGCGGCGGCGAGCGTGGCCCACGCGCTCGCGAGGGCGCGGCCGGGCAGGGAGGGCGTGATCCCCTGCTCGAGGCGTCGCGCGATGCGGGCGCGGAGAGAGTCCATGAGCGCTCCACCCGAACGTAGCGCTCCTCGTGCGGGGCCGCGACGTGCCTTCGCGGTCGACGAGACGCGTGGGATCGCGTAGGGCAGATCGAATGAAGCTTCCTTCGTTCCTGATCGTGGTCTTCGGGTTGTCGGCGCTCGTGTTCGTGACGCCTGCGCGCGCGGATGTCGTCGGGCCTCCGCCCGCCAAGTGCCCCGCGGGGACCGAGGGCGCGGCGTGCCATGGCGGGCCGTATTGCCGACCCGTCGTGTGCGCGGGGGGCGTGGAGTGCGCGAGCGACGAGACGTGCCGGGACGTCCCGTTCTGCGTCGCCCCCATCCTCTGCGCGGGCCTCCTGCCGCCCGACGCGGACCTCGCGGACTACGAGCGTTCGAACGTCGTGGGCTCGTGCGCGAACGGCGACACGTGCGCCCAGGGCGCGACCTGCAAGACGCTGCAGGTCTGCGTGCCCGTGTCGGCGTCCACCATCTCCGCGTCGAGCTCCGGCGGCGAGGGCGGTTGCGGGTGTCGCCTCGCGCCCTCGACGCCGCTCGATGCGTCGCTCGGCGCCCTCGCGTTCGGCGCGCTCGGGGCCGTGTCCCTCCTGCGGCGCCGTCAACGCGCGGAGGAAGCGTCGCGGGCCTCGCGGCAGCGGCGCGCGTAACCCGAGGCGAGCGCGTCGATGCCCGGCGCGCCGTCGGGGTGCGCGCGCAGATACGCCAGCACGAGCGCCTCGCGGGCTTGCTCCGGCGTGGCCCAGAAGTCGCTTTCGAACGCGTAACGTACGCGGGCGTCTGCGGGAGACACGCCGAACGCTCGTCGCAAGCCGAGCTCGATCGACAGCGCCTTCGCCTCCGCGGCGAGCGCGCGTGTCGTGACGACCTCGCAGCTCTCGTCCGATCCTTCGCGCGGCTCCACGCGGAGCCCCTCGGCCACGTGCGTGAGCAAGTGCCCGACGCGCGCGGCCGCTTCCGACGTCGCGAGCGCCTCGTCGACGAGCACCACGCCCGAGGTCGTCACCGACGACACGCCGAGGCGGCCGAAACAAAACGTGACCTTCTCCTTCGCGAGCGCCCGGTCACGCGTGTCCGCCCCGACCGGAGCTTCGCCGAGCTTCGCGAGGATCGTCGCCCTGCGCGCCTCGTCCGCGCGAAACCCCGCGGGGCACGCTCGTTCCGCGCGCGGCGCGGACCTGCAGCCGAGCGTGATGCACGGAGCGAGGATCGAGATCGCAAAAAGCACGACTGCAACGCGACCACCAAACATGCGTGACGCGTGGACCTCGCGCCTCGTCCGGCGAACCTCTCGACAAGGAGAGTCTTCGTGAGATCCTGTAAAGAGAATCACCGTGGATTGCTGTCGTCTCCGGTTGCGGTCACAGCCGCTATCAGCCTACCGTAGGCCAGCGGTCGCGCGATGAACGGAAACCTGAAGAAGCTCGTTCACCATACCGAAGAGGCGGTAAGCTTCGGGCTTTCGACGGTCTGCAAGAGGCTCGGCGCCGGCGTGCTGATGCGCGTGAAGGCGCAGGACGTCTTCCGCACGGAGGGCAACGGCCTCTCGGACGAACTCTTGCAGTTCGTGTCCCGCGCCACCTTCGATCTCGTGGCCGTCGACGCCGAGCGGTTGCCGCTCTTCGTCGTGCAGTTCGACGGCACCTCGCACCCGACCGACGTGGCGAGCGTCAAGCAGCAGCAGGAGAACGAGATCTGCCGCAAGCTGCTCCTCCCGCTGGTGCGCGTGCACGCCTTCCACCTCGCCAAGAAGCACCACAGCATCGAGATCATCTCGCTCCTGCTCGAGAGCTGGTTCGCCTCGAAGGGCGTCGTCCCGAGCGGGGAGAAGTCGCGCACCTTCCGCAGCGGCGAGATCGACCTCTTCGGGACCGCGGGGCCCGGCTCGATGGCGGCGCTCTCCAGCTCCGGCGCTTCCTCGCACGAGTTCGATCCCACCACGGGCGCGCTCGGCGACGTCCGCAAGAACATCCGCCGGATCTACGAGTCGGGCAAATGCAAGAGCCCCGTCGCGTCCTCCGTGATCGGCGTCGACGCGGCCGGCAACTTCCACGCCGTGGGGTTCGTCCGCGTCACGGACGAGGCGGTCGCGAGCTCGAAGATCGCGATGCGCAACCAGCTCTTCCCCGCCACGACGAACACGCTCGTCGACGAGATGCTCCTCTACGAGCTGTATCAGGAGCTGCTCGATTGCATCCGCGGCCGCGGCCGGCTCGTCTCGCGCGCCGAGCTCGGCGCCACGATCGCGGCGTTCCGCATGCGGTACAAAGTCAAAGCCGTACCACCCAGCATGCCGCCCGGTTCGTTCTGAGCCCTCTCCCGCCCGGGACTCGGTTACCCTCGGCGTGCCCGAGGTGACCATGTTTCTCCGAACTCCTGCCCTTCTCGCCTTTTCCGCGGTCCTCCTCGCGGGTTCGAGCGCGCTCGCGCACGCGGTGCTCATGAACCCGCAGCCGCTCACGAACGACGACAACGCGAAGAGCGGCCCTTGCGGCTGCTACTTCGGCGCCGGGCCCGAGGATCCCGCCGAGGATGGCTCCGCCTCGGCTTGCCCCGCCTCGGGGTACCCGGTCACCGACCTCGTCGTCGGACAAACGCTCCAGGTCACCTGGAAAGAGACCGTGAACCACAGCGGCATGTTCCGCGTGTCCCTCTCGACCAAGGCGATCGACACGGTCACGCGCACCGACATGAACAACGCGGTCGTCTACGAGGCCGCCGACATGAACTCGCAGTCGGGCGGGCTCGTGAGCGCGACGATCACGGTGCCGAACACGCCCTGCCAGAACTGCGTGATGCAGCTCCGCCAGTTCATGCAAGGCGCGTCGCAGCCCTATTATTACTCGTGCGCCGCCGTCAACATCACGGACCCGAACGCCAGCGGCAGCGCGTCGAGCGCGAGCTCGTCGTCGTCGAGCTCGGCCGGCGCGGGCGGCGCGGGCGGCGAAGGCGGCGGCGGGATGGGCGGCGCGATGATCCCGGACGACGTCGGCCCCGGCCCGGCCCCGTTCTACGAGACCCCGCCGTCCGGCATGTGCAGCGCTTCGTACGCGCCGCCCGGATCCCCCGCCGCGCTCGCGCTCCTCCTCGCGGGGCTCGTGGCCCGCGTGGCGCGCAAGAAGACGCGGCGGTGACGGGATCGAGCAGGATCAGCCGAGCGACGCGCGCGCGGCCTCGACCGTGCGCGTGATGTCCTCGTCGGTGTGCGCCGCCGAGAGGAACGCCGCCTCGTATTGCGACGGCGGCCAGTAGATGCCCCGCGAGAGCATCCCCGCGTGCCACGCCGCGAAGCGCTTCGTGTCGCTCTGCGAGGCCTCGGCCCACGAGCGCACGGGTTTGTCGTTGAAGAACAGCGTGATCATCGAGCCCACGCGCTGCACCGTGGCCGGCACGGAGGCCTTCGCGGCCGCGTCCTTCAGGCCTGCTTCGAGCGCGGCGCCGAGCCGCTCGAGCTTCTCGTACACCTCGGGCACGAGCCGCTCGATCGTCGCGAGCCCGGCGGCGACCGCGACCGGGTTTCCGCTCAACGTGCCTGCCTGGTAGACCGGCCCGAGCGGCGCGACCACGCTCATCACGTCCTCCCGGCCGCCGTAGGCCGCGAGCGGCATGCCGCCGCCGATGATCTTGCCGAGCGTCGTGAGGTCCGCGCGCAGGCCGTAACGCTCCTGCGCGCCGCCGCGCGCGAGGCGGCAGCCCGTCATCACCTCGTCGAAGATCGAGACCGCGCCGTGTTTCTTGCAGAGCGAGAGGATGGCCTCGAGGAAGCCGGGCTCGGGCGGCACGCAGCCCATGTTGCCGACGACGGGCTCCACGATGACGGCCGCGATCTCTCCGCCCCGCGTGTTGAAGAGCGCCTCGAGCGCCGGGATGTCGTTGTAGGCGAGCGTGAGCGTCGTCTTCGCGGTGCCCTCGGGGACGCCGGCCGAGTCGGGGACGCCGAACGTGGCGAGGCCGCTGCCGGCCTTGACGAGCAGATGATCGGCGTGGCCGTGGTAGCAACCTTCGAACTTCACGATGACGTCGCGGCGCGTGAAGCCGCGGGCCACGCGGATGGCGCTCATCGTGGCCTCGGTGCCGGACGAGACGCAGCGGAGCTTGTCCATGCCCGGGTAGAGCGCGCGTACGGCCTCGGCGAAGCGCACCTCGCGCGACGTCGGCGCGCCGAACGAGAGCCCGCCCTCCGCGGCCTCCTGCACGGCGCGGAGGACGTCGGGGTGCGCGTGGCCGAGCAGCGCCGGGCCCCAGGAGCCCACGTAATCGACGTACTCGCTGCCGTCCTCGCCGTAGACACGCGCGCCCTTGGCGCGGGCGATGAACACGGGGTTTCCGCCCACGGCGCGGAAGGCGCGGACGGGGCTGTTGACGCCGCCGGGGATGACGGCGCGGGCACGCTCGAAGAGGGCCTGGGAGATGGTGTCGGACATGAGGCCGGTGACTATGCGCGCCCTGGCTCCGAGGGCAAGGCCGAGCCTTCCTGAGGCCGCTTTCTTCAGCCCGCGCCGCACCTCGCCACCGCCGCCAGCATCCGCAGGAGCGTCACCCCCTCCCGCGCCATTGCCTGCACGTCCCGGAGCGACGTGCCCGCCGCCTTGTGCGTGTGCCCGTAGAGACCGGTCACGTGCACGCCTCGACAAACCCCTTCGGGCAGCCGCTTCGCCAATGAAAATGCCTGCTCGTACGGGATCACGTCGTCGTCCGCGCCGTGGATGAAATGCACCGGGCAACGAATTCCCCCGAGGAATGGCCCTGGATCGAGCCACCCGAATGCGTCACCCGAGCGCCCGAGCGCCACCTCGAAGAGCGCCTTCGTGTCGCCCTCCACCCCCGTCGCGGCGAAAAACAAGGGCCGGTGCTCGGGCGCGAGCTCCTGCGCGACGGACCGCGCGACCGCTTGCCATTTCCCGTCGGCCTTCATCTCGGGCCGCCCCCACGTCGCCTCCACGTAACGGCGTAATGCGGCGGAGAGCGGGCCCGGGTCGTCGGGCCTTCCTTCGAGCCACGGCATGAGGTTCATGAAGACCACGGGCCGGTTCAGCGGATCGTGCGCCGCCCCCGGCCGGCCATACAGGCAGAATCGAAGCGTCTCCTCGAAATCGCCATACCCCCCGAACACGATGAGGGACCCCACCTCGGACGCGAGCCCCGACCGCCCCGAGAGCCAGAGCGAGGGCAGCGAGCCGAACGAAATGCTGAAGACGGACGGCCGGCCCGGCGGCCGATCCGGCAGAGCGAGCAGCGCCGAAAAGGCCCGCGAGAGGTCGTCGAACACGCCCTCGCCGAGCACCAGCGACGCATGATCGGGCAGCCGCGGCGCGAGCACCCAAAGGCCCGCATTCGCGAGGATCCGCGCGAACCGATCCATCCGCGGGTCGAGCGGGCCGAGGTAATGAAGCCCCGGCACGAGCAGGAGCGAGCCCACGGGCGCGCGACGACCCGAGCGATAGACGAAGGCCGAGAACGGCCGATCTCCGGCCCGATGCCCCTCGATCACGAGCTCCTCGCGCGTGACGTCGCGTGGCGCCGCCTGGCCGTCCGTCCAGGGGCCGAGCCAGCGCCCGAGCTCGATCATCGTCCGCAGGTCCACGAGGGGCCGCACGCGCGACATATCTCTCCTTTCGCGAGCGTCCGCCCGCGACGCGCACGACGATAGCGGGGCGCGTGGCCCCTGAAAACGCACGCTTTCTCGCGAAATGCAATGTGTGTTTGGCATCACGATCGCGACTTGGATGAAAATATCGCGGCGCAGCAATCGGAGTGGATCTTGCTTCTGTGACCGGAAAGGAGCCCAACGCAGAGAGGTTTTGCTACCCTCCGGAGGGCCATGGCCGATCGGAACGCCGACATCGCCGTCCTCGCGACGGGCGCCACCTTTCATGGGGCGTACGAGGTCGTGCGTTGCATCAAGGCCGGCGGCATGGGCGCGGTGTACGAGGTCTTGCAGAAGAACACCGAGCGACGCCGCGCGTTGAAGGTGATGCTGCCGAGCCTCGTGAGTGATCCCGAGATGCGCGCGCGCTTCGAGCTCGAAGCCAAGGTCGCGGCCGGGATCGAGAGCGAGCACATCGTCGAGACGCTCGATGCCGGCGTGGACGAAGCCACCGGCATGCCGTTCATCGTGATGGAGCTGCTCAAGGGCGAGGAGGTCGGCGCCCTCCTGAAGGTGCGCAAGCGGCTGCCGCCCGAAGAGGTCGTCACGCTCCTGCACCAGGCCGCGCTCGCGCTCGATCGCACCCACGCCGCCGGCATCATCCACCGCGATCTGAAGCCCGAGAACCTGTTCCTGACGCGGAGGGACGACGGCTCGCCGCGCCTCAAGATCCTGGATTTCGGCGTGGCCAAAATCGTGGCGGACGGCACCGCGAGTTCGAACACGACGAAGAGCGTCGGTTCGCCGCTCTACATGGCGCCCGAGCAGATCGCCGGGGACACGATCGGACCCGGCGTCGATCGATATTCGCTCGCCCACATCGCCTTCACGATGCTCGTGGGCAAACCGTACTGGGCGCGCGAGCGCAAGAGCGCCCAGGGGCTTTATCCCTACCTGATGCTGGTGGCGCGCGGCGCGCAGGTGTCCGCGAGCGAACGCGCGAGGGATCTCGGCGTGAGCTTGCCGCCCGCGTTCGACGCGTGGTTCGGCAAGGCCATCGCGCTCGACCCGAGCGAACGATTCGACGGCGCCGTGGCCATGATCGTGGCGCTCGCCGAGGCGTTCGAGGTCAAGCCCCCCACGATCTCCGTCCCGCCGGTCTCGCGCGCGGTGTTGCCTTCGATCGTGCTCGAGCCGGCGCGCGAGCTGCCGCTCTCCCTGCCGCCGCCCGCCGACGCCGCGATCACCGCGACCGCGCCGCCCGTCCCCGCGAACGTCGCGGCCATCGAGAAGGGCGGGGCGTCGTCGTTGCCTCAGGCGCCCGAGGCCGAGGACGAACCATCCTCGCCCGGCGGCGATCTCTCGGCCCCCGCGCTCACCCGATCGAGCGGCGAGCCCCCGAGCTCCCCGGCGGAGGCGAAGACCAGGAAGCGCTCGTCGGTCGCGCCGATACTCGCCGTGCTGCTGCTCGTCGGGGGCGTCGGGGCGGTCGGCTACGCGCTCGTGTTCTGGCCCAAAGGCGGGCCCCTCGCCGTGCTTCCCACCGCCGCGCCGACGCCGACGTCCGCGCCGACGGCCTCGTCGCCCGTGCCCGCGGCGGTCGTCCCGGCCGTGCTCGAGAGCGCCGAGCCGGCCACGATCCCCGAGCCAGCGTCGTCGGCCTCGGCCGCGCCCGACGTCGAGCCCGAGCCCGCGCCCTCGGCGTCGGCGGCAGCATCGGCGGCGGCGGCCACGTCGGCCACGTCAATCACGTCGGCCGCCTCGGACAAACCCGCCCCGCCGGTCCCCCCGACCAGCGGGTGGAGCCGCGGCAAACGCCCGGGCACCGGCACGTCGAAGACCCCCAAGAATCCGCTCGATGAATATTGAACGTCCGATCCCGGCGGCGCTCCCGCGAGCGCTCGCCGCCCTAGCGCTCGTGACCCTCTCCGTGTGCCCCGGGCGCGCGCTCGGTCAGGACAAACCGCGGGATCCCGCGGCGGCCGAGGCCCTCTACCTGAGCGGCCGCAAGCTCGTGTCCGAGGACAACTGGGCCGAGGGCTGCCCGAAGTTCGAGGCCAGCATGGAGCTGAACCCCGCGGCGAGCACGCTGATCAACATCTCGCTCTGCCACGAGCACGAGGGCAAGCTGACGCAGGCGCTCGTCGACTACCGGCGCGCGTTGCAGCTCAACCAGGACACGCTCGGCGAGGAGCGCAAGAAGCAGCTCGAGCGCGTGGCGAAGGATGGAATCGCGGCGATCGAGAAGCGCCTCGCCCGCGTGGAGCTCGTGGTGAGCCCGCGGCCCGAGGGGCTCGAGGTGGTGCGCGACGGGATCCGCCTGCCGCTCGCGGCCCTCGGCGAGGCGATCCCGGTCGATCCGGGCAACCACACGTTCTCGGCGACCGCGCCGGGTTACGAGAAGATCGAGAAGCCCATCGACCTCGCAGAGGGCCAGACGGCGACGGTGGAGCTCGCGCTCGTGCCCGCGGCCGCGGTGGTGAAGCCTCCGCCGCCGCCTCCGCCCCCGGACAAACCCGGGGCGCCCGCGGCCTCGGGCGGCGTGCCGGCCTGGGCGTACATCGCGGGTGGGCTCGGGCTCGCGGCGGTGGGGGCCGGGGTGTACTTCCGCTTCGATCAGATGGCCGCGGAGGAAAGGATCCAGGCGAACTGCCCCGGGGCTCCGCCCGTTTGTGATCCAGCGAGTTCCTACCGGCCCGACGACGACAACACGCGCAAGGATCGCAGCTTTTACCTCTTCGTGGGCCTGACGGCGGCGGGCGCGGCGGGGATCGGGGCGGCGGTGTTCGGCATCGCGCGCGGGCTCTCGCAGAAGAAACCGCAGGCGCAAAGCGTGCACGTGGTGCCGTACGTCGGGCGCGGCGACGGCGGGCTCGTGCTGCAGGGAGCGTTCTGACGATGGCGAAGGGGCACTATCGAGGGATCACGCTCGTGCTGCTCGGCGTGGCGCTTTACGGCTGCCCGATCGACGACGCGAAGGTCGGCGAGGCGGGATCGTCGAGCAGCAGCGGCACGGGCGGCGGCGGCGGCATGGCGACGTCGTCGAGCTCGAGCAGCGGCGGCATGGGCGGCGCGGGCGGCATCGGCGGTGCGGGCGGCGGCAGCGGCGGCTCCGGCGGGATCGGCGGCGCCGGCGGCATCGGCGGCGGGAGCGGCGGCGCGGGCGGCAGCGGCGGCATGGGTGGTTGCCCCGTGGATCCGGGTTTGCCCGGGAGCTGCGACGCGCCCGGTTGCCCCGCGTGCCCGGCGCTCGTGATGTTCGCGGTCGGAGCGCAAGGCGGCATCACGAACCGGTTCCAGTCGAAGGACGGCTGGACGATGGAGACGGCGCACGACGAGAAGAGCACGGACGCGCCGGCGTTCGTGATCCTCCCCGGCCAGAAGACGGGCGTCGCGGTCCTGCACAGCACGGACGTGGTGACGAAGGACCGGGTCCGCGTGTCGATCTGGACCGAGGCGAACGGCTTCGGCGCCGTGACGAACCTGGGCAACAACCTGACGACGCGGGCGATGCCGAGCGCCGCGGCTTCGAGCGCCGCGGCCCACATCGTCTACCAGGACGTGAACGACAACCGCTACTGGTACGCCGCGTTCACGGCGGTGGGAGGGTTCGGCCCGACGAACGAAGAGGTGAAGGTCGGGGCGAGCACGTACAGCCTGGGGGACGCGGCGGCGGCGATCACCGTGCTCGGTTTGGATCCGGTGATCACGAACGACGGGTGGAACGATCCGAACCTGTACACGCAGCGCCGCGCGGCAGGCGCGTGGGAAGCGGCGACGCAACACGTCGCGGGCTTCGACGTCGACGACAGCACGCCGGCGATCGCGGCGCTCTCGCAGGGTCCGGAGCTCGTGGTCGTCTTCGCGCGTGCGACGGACAAGCAGCTCTTCTTCCTCACGCGCACGGGCGGGACCTGGAGCACGCAGCCGGCGGAGATCACGGGCGCGAAGTCCACAGAGACCGCGCTGCTCGCCTTGCCTTCGGGCGGCGCGCTGCTCGCCTTCCGTGACGCGGCGACGAGCAAGCTCAACTATTCGCGCTTCAACGGGACGAGCTTCTCGCCCGTGGGGGTCATCGACTCCGCGGAGCTCGTAGGCAGGCCCGCGCTCGCGCTCGGCGCGGGCGACGCGGAGGCCGAGCTCGTCTACGTGGACACGGACGGCAGGGCGCAACACTTGCGCCTGCAGGCCGGCACGTTCGGCCTGCCCGTGCTCGTCGGCGGGACGGACCTCGCCGGCGTGGCGATCGCGACGAACCTTTGAGCTGAGGGGAGGACGTTCGGCGAGGGGACACGAGCCGCATCCCCTCGCCGGGCTTCGTGGTCCGTTCAGGGGACGAACGGATCACACTCGACGAACACCACGTCGCTCTTGTTTCGCGGCATGAGCTTGAAGTGGTTGAACGAGTAGCCGTGGACGCCGGTGATCGAGGTGAACGTCGATCCCACGGGGCAAGCGTTGTTCAGGCCCATGTTGAGCGCGGCGTCGGTGATCTGATCGTCGATGCGCAGGTTGCCGGTGACGGTGAACTCGTCGTAGTCGCTCGGCGCGTCGGAGTTCACGGCGACGATCCCGACGTTCACCACGCGCACGAGCATCGACTCGAACTGCTCGGCGAACATGCCGTTCGTCGCGATGGTCATGGGCTCGGCGACGTCGATCGGGCCGAAGGGCAGCGTCGTGCCCGCGTCCTCGATGGTCACGATCGGCGTCGTGATCTCGCCGAGGCCGAAGTACTCCTCGTACTTGCCCGTGATGCTGACGCGGTTGCCGACCTGGACGGCGGGCGCCGTGCTGCCCGTGAAGACGAAGATGCCGCTGAAGGGCGCGAGCGAGGTGTCCTGCACGTAGAAGCCGCGGCTGTTTCCCGTGTTCGGGCGGATGGCCGTGACGTAGACGTCCTTGACCGCGACGCCCGATCCCGAGGCCGGGTGCTGCGGGTGCATCGGGTTGCGGATGACCTCGATCAGCATGGGCTTGGGCGGGCAGATCGGCGTGCCGAAGTTCGGCTCTTCGCAGGGATCACAGGCGTCGCCGTGGCCGTCGTTCTCCGCGTCGGCCTGGTCCGCGTTCGCCACCTCGGGGCAGTTGTCCATGCCGTTCGGCACGCCGTCGGCGTCGATGTCGTTCGCGTCGAGCGCGTCGCAGGCGTCGCCCGCGTCGAAGGGGCACGCGTCGCAGACGTCGCCGATCTTGTCGCCGTCGATGTCCGCCTGCGCGCCGTCGTCGAGCGGCCGGATCGGGTTGAAGATCTTGGGGCAGTTGTCGACGTCGTTCGTGATGCCGTCGCCGTCGTCGTCCTCGGCCGTGACGCCGTTCGGGTACTCGGCGCGCCACGGCACGCAGCTCGGCTCGATGTCGGGTGTCTTGTCGTTGCAGAAGAAGAGCGGGTAGAACGCCTCGCCCGCGGTGCGGATCTGCTGCAGCGAGATGCCGTTCAAGTCCTTGGCGACGCACGCGCGCTTGGCCCTGCCGCAGACGGGCAAGGTCTCGCAGTCTCCGCCGCCGACGCTCGGATCGGCGACGAGCGCGTCGTCGCCGTAGAGCACCTTGCCGCCGCGCAGGACGAGCACGACGTCCTCGACGCCGGCGCCGATCACGGCGCGGTGATCCTTGCGCGCCTTGCCGTCGAAGATCGTGACGTCGGCGACGTAGCCCGGCTTGAGCATGCCCACGATGTCGCCCGCGCCCGCGGCGAGCGCGGCGTTCGTGGTGACCATGCGCCAGAGCTCCTGGTCGTTGAAGTGGCCGTTGTAATGGAGCGTGTTGAGCTCGTCGGCGCAGCGCAGCTCGCGCAGCAGGTTCATCGAGCCCGAGGCCACCCAGTCGGTGCCGAGCGCGATGGGCACGCCGAGCGTGTCGAGCAAGGTGACGCTCGCGGTGTTGCCGTAGAGATCGACGTTCGAGCGCGGCGACCAGACGACGCTGCTGAAGTCCTTGCGCATCTCGGCGAAGTTGTCGGCCTTGAAGCCGATCGCGTGCACCATCGCCGTGTTCGGCTGGACGATGTCGTTCGCGCCCGAGACCTGGCAGGTGATCTCGTTGTGCGCCGCGAGGTCGATGCCCTCGCTCACGTGAGGCACGTACGCGTCCTTGTCGGCGACCTCCGTGGCGGACGTGGGCGAGGGGTAGTTGCAGCCCGACTCGAGCATGAGGCCGCCGCTGTCGCCGAGCGGGAACGTGTCGGAGTCCGCGGGCGGGATCGGCAGGCCTTCCATGCGACCCTGCACGTCGAGGTTGCGCAGGAGCCCGGCCTGACCGCCGGCGCCGAGGGTCGAGGTCGCGCCGCTCATCACGAAGCGCAGCTCCGCGAAACGAACCACGTCGCCGCTCGCGCCGCCGTTCACCGGGATCTTCGGCAAGCCCGGCGCGCCCTTCCGCCACTGATGGCGGTGCGTGTAGCGGATGCCCTCGTGGGTCTTCGGCGGGTTGTTCGCGAAGCCGATGTGGTCGTGCGCGTTGATGAGGCCCGGCGAGATGACGCCGTCCGCGCACTCGATGATCGTGGGATCGGCCGCGGCGGGCGAGGCGCTGCAGTCGCAGTCGACGCAGGCGATGCTGCCCGATTTGTCGAGCGCGAGCTCGCCGCGGTGGAGCGTCTGATCGGGCGCGAGCACGGTGCCGCGGAAGATCGTGCCCGTGGTCCCCTGCTTCACGACCGCGCACGTGCCCTCGGCGGGCGGCGTGAGCGGAGGCGCGGGGCACTCGATCACCACGCCGCTCGGCGCGCCTCCTCCTCCGCCTTGGCCCCCTTGCCCGCCGGCGCCGCCCTGGCCGCCTGCGCCGCCTTCGCCGCCCTGTCCTCCTTGCCCGCCGATGCCGCCTTGCCCTGCGCCGCCTTGGCTCGAGCTGCTCGTCGTGTTCGTACTGCTGCCGCCTTCGGCGCACCCGGCCGCGAGCGCGGCGAGCGGGAGCGAGAGGGCCATGGTGCAAAGGAAGGTCGAGGGGCGGGTGATGCGCGGCGGTCTCATGGTCGCATCTTACGCGAATCTCGGCCTTCGGGCTGCTCGCCCGCGCGTCCCGACGAACGGTGTCACGTGTCCTTCACCGCTCCCGCATGGAGCCGTCGTGGGCGGCTCGTGCCCGGCTTTCGGCTATCGACGCGCCGCGCCGCGCGCGCTAAGCACCCCGGCGGAGAGCGCCATGAAGATCTTCATCGACTCGGGTGACATCGCAGAGATCAAAGAAGCGCAGGCGATGGGCGTCATCGACGGCGTGACGACCAACCCCTCGCTTTTGTCGAAGGCAGGCAAGCCCACGAAGGCGGCGATCGCGGAGATCTGCGAGGTGGTCGACGGTCCCATCTCGGCCGAGGTGGTCGGGGTCGAGGCGCAGGAGATCCTGCGTGAAGGCCGTGAGCTCGCGGCGATCCACGAGAACGTGGTGGTGAAGGTCCCGCTCATCGACGAGGGCCTGAAGGCGGTCCGGATCTTCGCGGCCGAGGGTATCAAGACGAACGTGACGCTCTGTTTCTCCGCGTCGCAGGCCCTGCTCGCGGCGAAGGCGGGCGCGACGTACGTCTCGCCGTTCGTCGGCCGGATCGACGACATCTCCGGTGAGGGCATGGACCTCATCCAGCAGATCGTGCAGATCTACGGGAACTACGGGTTCAAGACGGAGGTGCTCACCGCGAGCGTGCGCCACCCCGTGCACTTCGTGCAGGCGGCGATGATCGGCGCGCACGTGGCGACGCTGCCGCTCAAGGTGATCAAGCAGCTCCTCAAGCACCCGCTCACCGACATCGGGCTCGCGCAGTTCCTCGCGGACGCGAAGAAGATCCCGCAGTCGTAGCCGTGGCGACGAAGAAGAAGGGCAAGAGCGCCCCGCCCGCGCCCGCCGAGAACGTGGTGGAGGTCGCGACGCGGGGCGGCCCGTTCGAAGGCGCCTCGCCCGCCGTGATCCGGCGCCGGGCCGGCAAGATGCTCGATCACCTGGGCTTGAAGGGCGTCGAGCTCAGCATCGCGCTCGTCGACGATCAGGTGATCCACGAGCTGAATCGTTCGTATCGGCACAAGGACAAACCCACGGACGTCCTTTCGTTTCCGCTGCACGAGCGCCCCGCGGGGTGGAAGCCGAAGGGGGCGAAGGGCGCGGAGATCGGCGCCGGCTGGCCACATGAAGGGCAGCTCGGCGACGTGATCCTCTCGATCGACACGGCGCGCCGGCAGGCCGCGGAGCAAGGCCGCACGTTGCTCGCCGAGCTCACGATGTTGCTCGCGCACGGCCTCCTGCACCTCGTCGGTTACGACCACCGGACGGCGGCGGAGGACCGCGAGATGACGGCGCGGACGCGGGAGCTCGAGGCGGCGGCGAGCGCGCGGACGACGAGCGTCGCCCGGTGAGCTCGGCGAGATTTTGCCTTGCGAGGCCCGACTGCGCCTGTTAAACGGTCGCCCGCTCGCGTCCAGGACGTGCTCGGACCGAGCCATTTTGATGAGGTCGTCACCGATTTCGGGCGGCGATCCAAGAGGAGGGCAGGATGCCTCTTAGCAAGCTGACGAAAGCCCAGATCACGGCCGCTCTCGCCGAGAGCACCGGCCTCGACAAGAAGGCCGTGGGTGGCGTCCTCGACGCGCTCTCGGCGCTCGTGGCCAAGCAACTCGGATCGGATGGTCCGGGCGAAATCACGATCCCGGGGCTCGTCAAGCTCAAGGCGAAGGCGACGCCCGCCACCGCCGATCGGCAGGGTGTCAATCCGTTCACGAAGGAGCCCATGACCATCAAGGGCAAGCCCGCGAGCCGCAAGGTCCGCGCGACGCCGGTCAAGGGCCTCAAGGATCAGGTGGGCGCGTAGCCGACATTCGGCTTCACGTTTCCTTTTTGCCGGAACCGGCGCGGGCCTCGTTGCTCGCGCCGGTTTCGTTTTTCGCGCCCTCGCGACGCGCCCGCCGCGCGAACGCAACCACCAGCGCGGCGAGCGTCACGGCGACCGGCGTCTCCCCGAAGCGACCGTACATCGTGAGGGAGCCGTCGCGCAGCGTCGGCGTCACGAAGAGCGTGGAGGGCGACATCGAGTCGTCCCGCGCGACGACGATGCCACGCGCGTCGATCCACGAGAGCACGCCGAGGTTCACGGCGCGCACGAGATCGCGGCGATGCTCGATCGCGCGCAGGACGGCGAGCCGCGCGTGGAGCTCGGGCTCCGCGGTCCCCACGAACCAGGCGTCGTTGGTGACGTTCACGAGCAGGTTCGGCCGGAGGTCGCGCGTGATCCACCGGCCGACGCCGGCGAGCGTGTCCTCGTAGCAGTTGAGCACGCCCATGCGCACGGCCCCGTCCGGGTGGGGAAGCACGAGCGCGCGAGGCTCGGTGCCGGGGACGAGGCCGCCGCTCGCCTGGAAGATGCGGCGAAGCCACGGGAGGTACGCGCCGAGCGGGACGGTCTCGCCGAACCAGAGCAGCTCGAGCTTGTCCTGCGAGGGCTGGAGCGAGCCGTCCGGCAGGACGAGGGTGGCGGAGTTCCGGCTGTTGACCTCCACGCGTCCGGGGCTCGTGGCCGTGGGCGGCTCCTGCATGATGAGCCCGAGCAGGATCGGCCCACGCGCGCCGTCGCCGTGCACGGCGCGTGATCCACGAGGCGCCTCGGTCGCGCCGTGCATGAGCGGGTAGGGGTAAGCCGCCTCGGGCCACACGGTGAGGTCGACGCCGCGCGCTTCCGCTTCCTGCGTGAGGCGCCGCAAGTCACGCAGGATCGACGTGTGGTTCTTCGGATCCCAGCGGTCCTTCGGGCCGACGGCCTGGTTCACGAGCGCGACGCGGACCGTGCGTACGACCGAGGGTTGCGTGGAGAGGATGAAGATCCGGAGCTTGCCGTGGATCACGAGCAGCGCGGGGATGGCCGCGGCGATCGCGAGCGGGACCGTGGTCTTCCTGGTGAAGCGCGCCTTCATCGTGATCGCGTCCTGCGCGAACATCGCCTGCAGAGCGCGCGCGAGGAAGGCCGCGGAGACGGCGAAGATCACGGACACGCCGCGCTCGCCGACGATGTCCGCGAGCTGCAAGAGGGCGGGCCAGGGGCTCACGAGGCCGGCCGGCGTCCACGCGAAGACCGAGGGCAGCGAGACCGACACGAACACGCCGACGGCGAAGGCGAGGACGAACGGCGCGCGAGCGCGGCGATACAAGAGGTGCGTCGCGGCCGCGCCGATCGCCCAGATGAGCGATTGCCCCGCGGCGAGCAGGACGAGCGCCGCGTACGAGGCCGCGGAGCCGAGGTCCGTGAAGCGCTGGACCACGCTCGGCACGAAGCGGAGGCCCACGATCCCCGCAGCCGTGGCCCACGCAGCGCCGCGGCCGAACGCGCGCAAGGCCGTCGGCGCATCCTCGATGGACCAAGCGAGCTGCGCGAGGCCGAGAAACACCGCGGGATAGAGGTCGGTCGGAGGGGACGTGAGAGCAAAGACCACCCCCCCGGCGATCGCCAGGAGGAGGCCGCGCTTGGTGCGAAGTCGCTGCATCGGGGGATGTGTGGCCCGGCGAGGAGAGAGGGCCGGGCCGGCGTGGGGAGGATCTAGCAGCGGCGAGGGCGCGGCGCCGGGTGGCCCGGCGCGCCCGTCACCACCAGAAGGTCAGGCCGCCGCGGAAGAGGCCGCCGCCGGAGGTGTTCGTCGAGCGACCCGTGTTCGCGTCGATGAACTCGGCCGGCCCGCTCTCGGCGTTGTCGTCCGTCCGCGTGCGGACGAACGCGAGCGCGTCGACGTTGAGCGCGAGCCTGCGCGAGACGCGGAACTCGAGGCCGATGCCACCTTGCCCGCCGAAGTAGCTGTACTCGGCGGAGAAGTTGTTGTTGTCGCGGTTCGGCGACAAACGCGGGTCCGCGTTCTCCGACTGCACCGTCGCGCTCGACCAGTGCACGCCGCCCGTCAGGTAAAACTGCGCGCGGCTGCGCGGGTTCACGTAGAGGAGGCCGTTCAGCGAGAACGGGGTCTCGACGCGATCGAAGCCGTTGAAGTCGGTCCCGCCGATGATGTCGAACGAGCCCTCGACGGCGAACGCAGGCACGGGGCGGTAGCGCAACCCGAGACCAAAGCCGCCCATGCCCGCGTCGGGGTGCGCGGCGGGGCTGCCGTTGTCGCGGTGGCGATCGCCGCCCATCGTGAGGCCCTGCAGGCGCAGGTTGAGGCCCCACTCCGGCTGCCAGCGGCGCTTCGCGGGCGCCGTGTGCGGCACGCGCAGGCGCGACGGCGCCGTGGTGTAACGGACCGGCGGCGGCGGAGCCGGCGGAGGCGCGACACGAACGGCGGGGTGGCGCCGACGAACCACGTGCGTCCTGGCACCCGGCGCGATGATGATGATCTGCGTGCGCGCCTGCGGCTGGGTCTGCACGACCCGCGGCGCGGGTTGCGCGGGTTGATAGATGACGACCGGAGGTTGCGAGCGCTGCGCGGGCGCGGTTCGCGCGGGCGGCAGCTCATCGACCTCGGGCAGCTCCTCGGCGGCGGGCGGAGGCGGAAGCGCTTCGGCCTCGGGGGGAGCGACTTGCACGTTGTCCGGGCCCAGGTCCTCCGACTCGCAGAACCACGCGCCAGGCGGGCAGTCCGCGAGCGCGACGGCGGGTTGGCTCAGTGCAGCGGCGGCCACGATCAAAGCAGGGGTCAAGCGGCGCATGGGACGACTCCTCGTTTGTTCTTGCAGCCTAGCAACCGGAGTGCCATCGGCCAGCATGCTTCGGTAGACGCTCCACGCGAGATCTCGGTGCAATCGCGTGCATCGTCCGCCACGGCGGGCTGTGATGAATGGTTCACACGGTGGCCAAGCTCCTGCCCACAGAGAACAATACCCCAGCCGGTCGCCCATCGGTACGCCTTCCGAGCAGGGCGCCCCTCGTTTCTCCGACCGGCCCCGCACCCCGGAGCGGCACGTCCCCATGAACGCGCGCGCGAAAATTTCCGCCAATGCCCCCGACCCGAGTCCTGCGCGCCCCGAGGGGCGTCGGACAGGGTCCCCCATCCCCACGGTCACCCTCAAGCCGGGCCACGTGAGGCCCGTCTGGACCGGACACCCCTGGGTCTTCGCGCAGGCCATCGCCCGCATCGAGGGCGGCGCCCTCGCCGGCGACGAGGTCAAGGTCGTCGATCCCCACGGCTCGACCCTGGGACATGGCCTCTACACCCCCCGATCGGCCATCCCCGTCCGCATCTACACCCGCGACGACGCGCCCATCGACGGCGCCCTCTTCCGCCGCCGCATCGAGCGGGCCATCCAGCACCGGCGCGACCTCGGGCTGCCGAACCACGCCGCGGGCCACGAGACCACGGCCTATCGGCTGATCCACGCCGAGGGGGACGGGCTGCCCGGGCTCGTCGTCGACGTCCTCGGCGACGTGGCCGTCGTGCAGATCGGCACGATCGGCGTCAAGCGGCGCGAGGGGATCGTGTTCGACGCGCTCTCCGAGCTGCTCTCGCCGCGCGCGATCGTCGACCGCACCTCGGTCGAGCTCGCGAAGAAGGAGGGCTTCGAGGCCGCCGCGGGGGTGGTCCGCGGAGACACGAGCCTCGATCGGTTCACGTTCATGGAGCGCGGGCTCGCGTACGAGATCCCGCTCGCGCTCGGGCAAAAGACGGGCTTTTACCTGGATCAGCGCACGCTCCGGGCGCGGGTCGAGCAGCTCGCGCACGGGCGGCGGGTGCTCGACGCGTTCTCCTTCGTGGGGACGTTCGCGATGGCGGCCGCGCGGGGAGGCGCGACGGAGGTCGTCGCGGTCGACGAGAGCGCGCTCGCGATCGAGGTCGGCGCCGAGTGCGCGCGCAAGAACGGGCTGCTCGGGCGGATCCATTTCCAGCGCGAGGACGCGCGCCACGCGCTCTCGCGCGCCTCGGCCGAGGGCGGCTTCGACATCGTGCTCTGCGATCCGCCGAAGCTCTCGCCCACGCGCGGCGCGAAGGAGGGGGCGCTCGGCGCGTACAAGGCGCTCGCCGCCGCGGGCTGCCGGGCGACGAAGGCCGGAGGGATCTTCGTGCTCTGCTCGTGCTCGAGCGCGGTGTCGATCGACGACCTCGCGCGCGCGCTCGCCCTCGGCGCGCGGGAGGCGCGGATGCACGCGGTGATCTTCGATCGGCACTTCCAGGGCGCGGACCACCCGGTGAGCGCCGCGTTCCCGGAGGGGCTCTACCTGAAGAGCGTGATCGCGCGGCTCGAGGCGCTGTGACGGGCTCCGCGCCCCAGAACCCGTCGCGCCCGATCGACGCGCTCCGCCCGGAGGAGGCGCGGGGCCTCTCGGGGCTCGTCTTCGATCTGGACGACACGCTGCTCGATCACGGCGAGCTCACGGAGGTCGCGTATGCGTCGCTCTTCCGGTTGCGGGAGGCGGGGCTCCGGCTCGTCGCGTGCACGGGGCGGCCCGCCGGGTGGGCCGAGGTGCTCGTGCGACAGTGGCCGATCGACGCGGCCGTCGCCGAGAACGGCGCCGTGGCCTTCGTCAAGGAGCGGCGCCCGCCCGGCGCGCCTCGCTCGAGCTGCGTGTTCCCGGCGGATCTCGCGGCGGCCGGGGCGCGGCGCGTGGAGCTCCGGGCCCTCGCCGAGGAGCTCTGCCGGCGCTTTCCGACCGTGGCGCTCGCGGACGACAACGCCGCTCGGTTCACGGACGTCACCCTCGACATCGGCGAACACTGCCGCGCGCAGGCCGAGGACGTCGCGGCCATGCGCGCGGAGGCTTCGCGGCGCGGGGTCCACACGCTCGCGTCGAGCGTGCACCTGCACCTCTCGTACGACCCCGCCGACAAGGCGACGGGCACCCTCCGCCTCCTCGAATCCGCGTTCGGGCAGGACCCGGTCCGCGCGCGGCTGGCCCATGCGTTCGTGGGCGACAGCGGCAACGACGCGGCGGCCTTCGTGGCGTTCACGACCACGATCGGCGTGGCGAACGTGCGCGCCTACTTGCCCACGTTGCCCGTCCCGCCGAAGTATGTGACCCACGCCGCCATGGGACGGGGCTTCGCCGAGCTCGCCACGACCCTCGCGGCTCTCCGCGTTCCTCCGGGTTGAAGGCGGGACGGCGCGGAGCAATGTGAAGTTTGTCACGCGATCCTGGGGGAAGGAACGTGGGATGGCCCAACAACGGCGCACAAGGACGAGGGGGCGGAACGAAGAGGCCCCAACTCTCTCCGAGATTCGCTATCTTGGCACCATCCGAAGTGGCTCCTCGCCCTGGGAGGCGGGTATCGTAGTGGCTCCGCCTCGAGGCGGGGCCGAGGGCCGAACCCCGAGGCGAGTCCACCTGGATCCGAGCATGTCCACCGGCTGAATGGCTTCTCGAACTCCCGCCCCCGGCGCGATCGTCGACAACAAGTACCGCCTTGCAGAGCGCATCGGCGGTGGCGGGATGGGTCACGTCTTTCGTGCGGAGAACGTGCTCGCCGGCCGCGCGGTCGCGATCAAGTTCCTCCACCCCGAGCTGTCGGAGAACACCGAGCTCGCGCAGCGCTTCTTCCAGGAGGCCCAGGCGGTCAACCGCATCCGCCACCCGAACATCGTCGACGTGATCGACGCGGGCGTGGGGGAGATGGGCCCCTACATCGTGATGGAGCACCTCGAAGGCGAGGGCGTGGGCTCCGCGTTGCAGCGCCTCGGGCGCTTCGACGTCGACGCCGCGGTCGGGACGTGTATCCCGGTGCTCGAGGCGCTCGACGCCGCGCACCGCGTGGGCATCATCCATCGTGATCTGAAGCCCGAGAACGTCTTCGTCGCGTTCGACGCGTCGCGAGGTCAAGCGGTCGTAAGGCTTCTGGATTTCGGCATCGCGAAGGTGCTCGACTCGAGCGGGCCCTCGCCGCGCACGCGCACGGGCGTGGTCTTCGGGACGCCCGACTATCTCTCGCCCGAGCAGGCCACGGGCGACGCGCCGATCGACGGCCGCAGCGATCTCTTCGCCGTCGGCGTGTTGCTCTACGAGCTGCTCACGGGCACGCGCCCGTTCCGCGCGCCGACGGCCGTCGCGACGGCGTTCCGCGTGGTGCACGCCGAGGCGCCCACGCTCGCCGCGGCGGGCGTACACGTCGATCCGCGGCTCGAGGCGGTGGTCGCGAGGCTCCTGCAGAAGGATCCGATGAAGAGGTACGCCACCGCGGGCGAGGTGGCCCGCGAGCTCGAGCGCTTCTCGTCGGATCCGATGAAGCGCTCGATGGCGCTCGGTCGGATCATCAACGTGCCGAGGCGCGTCGCGCACGCGAGCGTGCAGCAAGCGCAAGGCATGCCGCCGCCGTCGCCCCCGGCCACGATCCTGCCCGAGCCCGATCGCCTGAACAACACGCCCATGCGCGAGCCGCCTCCGCCGCCGATCCGGCCCGCCGTGCGCACGAGCTTCAGCGATCCGGGGGCCTCGATCCCGTACGCGCCGACGCGCGTCGTGCCGAGCATCTCGGGCAGCTCCGGTCGCGCGAGTGATCCCGGGCCGCCGCCGCGAGGCGACTACATCGCCCCGCAGCGCAACGTCGAGCCGCTCGTGCCTCCGGCGATGCCGCGCCCGTTCGGCGTGGCGCGCAGCGCGGCCTCGACGTCGGGGACCTCTTCGGCGAGCTCGTCCTCCGCGGGGCCGCCGTCGCGTTACGTCCCCTCGCGCTCGGCGTCGTCGCGTTTCCCCGGCATGTACCAGGTGCGCGGCGCCGTGCTCCGCGCCGTGGACAAGGCCCTCACCGAGGACGCGGGGCCACGCGTGCGCGAGCAGGTCGTCGCGCAGCTCCCGCAGCGGTACGCCGAGGACTTCCTCAACGACTCGATCAACGCGCTCGTCGCGTACGACCTCGAGGCGCTCGACGCGTACATGGAGATCGCGACCGCGATCTCGCTGCACGAGCCTTCACGATGGCGCGCGCTCGGCCGCCTCGCGATCGGCGGCGAGCTCCACAACACGGTGCGCAGCGTGCTCCGACCCGCGCCGGATCTGCAGATCGCGATCCGCCGCGGGATCTCGATCTGGTCGCGCCTCTTCAGCTTCGGCGCGTGGAAGGTGGGCTCGAGCCAGACCGGCAAGGTGGTCCTGCAGATCGCGGAGTTCGAGCCGGCCTCGCTCGCGCTGCGGCTCTGGGTGGTGGGGATGGTCGAGGAGACCGCGCGCCGCGCCGCGAGCTTCGACGTACGCGTGGCGATCACCACGGGCGAGCTCGGGTTCACGCCCGAGCTCACCTGCGAGATCGTCTGAAAAATCTTCTCCCCTCTCCCGGCGGGAGAGGGGTTCGGGGTGAGGGGCTGTCCTTCAGGACGGTTTTTCTGCCTGGAAGCAGGCCCGGCAGTAGACCTTCTGGCCCTCGGCCGGCCTGAACGGGACGGTCGCCGCGACGCCGCAGGCCGCGCACGTGATCGGGAAACCTCGGCCACGCGGGCCCGGGCCGCGATGCGAGAAACCGCCGCCGCGGGGCGCCGGGGAGGCCGGGCGGCCGTGCGTGGGGTACGTAGCGAAGTGCGGATCGGGCATCGGGCTGCGGTATTCGTTCACGTCGCCCGTGTAGCGACCGGGGCGCGCGTGGGGCTCGTTGCGGCGCGGATCTCTCGGGCGCGGCGAGGCAGACGAGGATGCTGCGCCGCGGCCCGGCCCCGTGTTCTTCGACCGCTTCTCGCGCCAGCAGGGCTTGCACAGGGTCGGCGGGGACGAAAGGCCACGCTCGGCGCGCGCGGCCGCGTCGGTGGCGGAAAAGAGGAACGACGAGCCGCAGCTCGCGCAGTTGATCTGCTCGTCTCGGGGCTGCTCCATGGACACTCCGGAACCTCTTCGAGCCGCTGATTTCACGGGAAAACGCCCGCCTTCGCAGGGCGAGCGTTCGGAGATCGTGGAGAGCAAGGTGACATGGAGCCCCCCGGGGTCAAGGCGCTCGTTCCTCGGCTCCGCGGTCCGCCTCGGCTGTGCGAGCGGCGCGGAGGCGCGAGGGGATATCACCGGGTTTTCGCCAGTGCTACAAGGGGAGCCACGACGCCACCCGCCTTCGTTGCAGAGCACGTGCGAGGCAGCTCCGCGCGCACGCCGCCACGCCACGAGGAGCGCCCTTCGAGCAGAGCGATGACCCACGCCCCCTTGCACCTGACCGACAGCGATTTCGACGCCTACGCCCCCGAGAAGGCGACGTCGAACGCCTACTCGCGCCCGCGCCTCGAAGTGAAGCAACGCGCGCTCGCCTGGGCCCGCGGCGTGATCACGCGCCTCGCGGGGCTCGGGATCACGGTCGACGTGCACGGCTCCGACGAGCACCCGACCCTGCGCAACAAGAAACGCGTGGAGTGCCAGTGGGTCTTCTTCTGGCGCGACGCCGCCGCGCGCGAGGAGCTCGATCGCTTGCTCGACGCAGGGCGATCGATCTCGGCCGTGATCGATGATCCGAGCCCGTACGGTCGGCACGCCTTCCTCGCGCTCCGGATCGACGCGCACGGCGTGGAGGTCTGCTTCGCCGTGCACCCCGAGGCGAAGGTCGACATCGACAACCTGCGCGCGCGCCTCGCGGCGAAGGACGGGCTCGCCGCCGAGCTCACGGCCGCGCTCCGCGCGCTGCCCGAGCAGTTCGCGGTGGGCGTCGGGGCCGAGCGCGTGGAGGCGAGCGCGGCGAGCCCCGAGGCGATCGAGGGCATGCTGGAGCGCGCGGCCGAGGGGCAAGTGCCGCTCTGGATCGGCTGGGCCGTGCCGCGCGAGCTCGCGATCGAGCACGCGGAGACGATCGACGAGCAGCTCGAGGACGCGCTGCTCGCGCTCGCGCCGATCTACACGCTGGTCGCCTGGTCGCGGCAAAACGATCACATCGCGCTCGATCGGCGCCTCGAGGGCATCGAGCGCGAGCGCGCCCGGACGCACGCGGAGGCCTCGGCCCAGACCGAGAAGTGGCAGGCCGAGCAAGCCGCCGCGCGCGAGCGATCCCTCGCCGAGGCGAAGGCGCGTGGTGAGGCCGAGGGGCCACGCGTCTCGGCGCTCCCGTTCGGGCACGGCGCGCGTCCGGGGCACGGCGCGCCGCGCAGGCCGTCGCTCGACACGTTGTTCAAGCCCGGCAGCAAGGCCGAGGGCGATCGCGAGCGTCGCTCCGGCAGGCCGCAGGAGCCGCAGCGCCCGCAAGCGCCGCCCCCGCCGCGTGATCGCGAGCAGACGCCCGCGCCGCCTCGCGTGGCGCCTCCGCCCGCGGCGACGCCCACGCCCGCGCCTGCGTCCGCGACGCCGGCCGCGGCGGGACCGACGACGATGGAGAAGGGCGCGCGCGTGCGTGTCTTGAGTGGCGCGTTTGCGGACAAGATCGGCGTCGTCGGCGAGCTCGACGGGCGCGGCGGCGCGCGCGTGCTCCTCGGGCTCCTGTCGACGCGGATCGAGGTGACGGACCTCGCGCTCGTGCCCGAAGGGCGCGAGCGGCCTGCGATCCAGAGCTCTCACCGGCGGCCTGCGGCCCCGATGCCTCGCAAAGCGCGCTGATGCGAAAGCTCGATCCGGCCGAGTTCCCTTCGGGGCTCGGCGCGCAGTTCCGCAGGAACCTCTGGCTCTACGTGAGCGGCGCGCTCCTCCTCGCCGTGCAGCAGCTCCTCATGGCGAAGCGCGACTTCCTCGTGCGCGACGCCGTCGACGCGGCCGAGCAGCTCCGCGCGAGCGACGCGGCCGACGATGCGCTGCTCATGCTGGGCGTGGTCGTCACGGCGGCGGTCGTGCGTGTCCTCTCGCGCTGGACGATGTTCACCGGCGGCAGGAACGTCGAGTACGAGCTGCGCGCCGTCCTGCTCGCGCGGCTGCACAAGCTCGGCCCCGCGTTCTTCCGGCGCATGCCCACGGGCGAGATCATGAGCCGCTCGACGAGCGACCTGCAGCAGGTCCGCCTCCTCCTCGGCTTCGGCATCCTCAACGTGGTCAACTCGGTGTTCGCGTTCTCGAGCGCGCTCTACGTCATGGCGCGCGTGAGCGGCAAGCTGACGCTCGCGGCGCTCGCGACGTTCCCCGTGCTCATGCTGATCACGCGCTCCTTCTCGACGCGGATGTTCCAGCGCATGCGCGAGAACCAGGAGGCGCTCGGCAAGATGAGCGACCGCGTCCTCGCGAGCCTGGCGGGCGTCCGTGTCGTCCGGAGCTTCGCGCTCGAGGAGGCCGAGATCGCCACGTTCGAGCGGTCGAACCGGGACTACGTCGAGAAGAACCTGGGGCTCGCGCGTATCCGCGGATCGATGCAGCCGATCATGGGCTCGATCCTCGCGGCGGGCACGATCATCGTCTTCTGGTACGGCGGTTCGCTCGTCTTGCGCGGCGACATCTCGAAGGGGGATTTCGTCTCGTTCTGGGCCGCGCTCGGGCGCCTCGTCTGGCCGATGCTCGCGCTCGGCTTCGTGACCTCGATCGTCGCGCGTGGCCGGGCGAGCTACATGCGGCTCAAGGCGATCTTCGACGCCGTGCCCGAGGTCGTGAGCGGCCCGCTCCCCGCGCCGAAGGACGTCTCCGGCGCGCTGCGCGTCGAGGGCCTCGCGTTCGCGCACGGCGAGCGGAAGGTCCTCGAGGACGTGGGCTTCGGCATCCCCGCGGGCGGATCGCTCGCGATCGTCGGGCGCACGGGCTCGGGCAAGAGCACGGTCGCCACGCTCCTGCCGCGGCTCTTGCCGACGCCACGCGGCGCGGTCTTCCTCGACGGACACGACATCTGCGATCTGCCGCTCGAGGTCGTGCGCGAGAGCATCGGTTACGCGCAGCAGGACGCGTTCCTCTTCTCGACGACCGTGGCGCAGAACATCGGCTACTCGCTCGAAGAGCAGGACTCGCCGGAGGCCATGCAGAAGATCCGCGCCGCCGCGGCCGAGGCGGGTGTGCTCGCGGAGATCGAGTCCTTGCCGGACGGCTTCGACACGGTCGTGGGCGAGCGCGGCGTGCAGCTCTCGGGTGGCCAGCGGCAACGCGTCGCGCTGGCCCGCGCGCTCCTGCGCGAGCCCAAGGTCCTCGTCCTCGACGACCCGATGAGCGCGGTCGACGCGAAGACGGAGGCGGCGATCCTCGGCGCCATCGAGCGCCAGGCCGCGCGCCGCACGCTCGTCTTGATCACCCACCGCGTCGCCGCGGCGAAGCGGTGTGATCGCATCCTCGTGCTCGAGCGCGGGCGCGTCGTGGAGGAGGGCACGCACGAGGAGCTCGTCCTCGCCGGGGGCCTGTACGCGTCGTTCGCCGAGGAGCAGGAGATCGAAGAGAAGCTCGCCGCGTTCGGCGCCGAGGACCTGCCGTCCTCGATGCCCTCGCCGGAGGCCGCGCCCGCATGACGAGTTTGTCCGTGGATCCCAAGGCCACCGACGCGACGAAGGCGGCGCCCGGGAAGAGCCGGGCCGAGAAGGCGCTCGCGCGTTTTCACGAGGAGGACCGGCTCGGCGAGGGCCTCGACACGCGTATCCTCGCGGGGCTCTGGCCCTTCATCCGGCCGCACGCGAAGTGGCTCGTCATCTCGCTCTTCCTGCTGCTCGCGGGCTCGGGCCTCGCCGTGCTCCAGCCCTGGCTCATGGGGCGGACGTTCGACGCCTTCGATCAGCCGGACGCGGCGCGGACGCTCATGCAGATGGGCGCCCTCATCCTCGTCTTGAAGCTCTTCGAGCAGTCGATCGCGTTCCCGCAGGTCTACCTCATGCAGCTCGCGGGCGCGCGGGCGGCGGGGGACATGCGCGCGCACGTCTTCCGCTTCTTGCATACGCGCAGGCTCGGCTTCTTCGATCGGACGCCCGTCGGCAGGCTCGTCACGCGCGTGACGAACGACGTCGACGCCATCAACGAGATGTTCGCCTCGGGCACGCTGAACGCGCTCGGCGATCTCGTGCGGCTCGTCCTCATCGTCGTGGTGATGTTGCAGCGCGACTGGCAGCTCGCGTTGATCACGTTCGTCGCCGTGCCGCCGGTCGCGCTCGGCGTGATGTGGACGCGGCGCCGGATCCGCGACGCGTTCCGCGAGATCCGCGTCAAGACGGCGCGCATGAACGCCTACCTGAACGAGCAGATCTCGGGCATGGCCGTCGTGCAGGCCTACGCGCGCGAGGAGAAGAGCTCGCTCGAGTTCGACGACATCAACGAGGCGTACCGGCAGGCGAACAACCGCTCGATCGTCTTCGACGCGGCCCTCGACGCGGCCATCGAGCTCGTGCAGAGCCTCTGCATCGCGGCCGTGCTCTGGTACGCGGGTGTCCGATCGCTCTCGGACCGCGTCTCGTTCGGCACGCTCGTCACGTTCGTCGCGTACATCGAGATGTTCTTCGTCCCGATCCGCGATCTCTCGGCGCGCATGACGCAGCTCCAGTCGGCGATGGCCGGCGCGGAGCGCATCTTCCAGCTCCTCGAGAACAACGAGGAGGACGCGCCCGTGCCCGCGGCATCGGAAGGGCAGGCCGAGAAGGTCGAGAAGAAAGACGAGTCGATCGCGTTCGAGCTCGACCACGTCGACTTCGAGTACAAGCCCGGCGTGCCGATCCTCCGGGACGTCTCGATCCAGGCGGGGAAGGGCGAGAAGATCGCGCTCGTCGGCGCGACGGGGGCGGGCAAGACGACGGTGGCGTCGTTGCTCCTGCGCCTCTACGAGGCGAAGGAAGGCCACGTGCGTGTGTTCGGGCGCGACGTGAAGGCCACGCAGCGTGACGAGCTGCGCAAGAAGTTCGCCGTCGTGCCGCAGGAGGTCTTCCTCTTCCCGGGGACGATCGCGAGCAACATCGCGGCGGGTGACGTCGAGGTCGACGAGGCGCGTGTCGTGCGCGCCCTCGAGCGCATCGGCGCGCTCGATCTCTTCGAGCGTCGCGAGGGCGGGCTCGAGGCGAAGGTCGAGGAGCGTGGTTCGAACTTCTCGGCGGGCGAGCGTCAGCTCATCGCGTTCGCGCGCGCGCTCTACCGCGACCCGCCGATCCTCGTGCTCGACGAGGCCACGGCGAACATCGACAGCGACACCGAGGCGCGCCTGCAGAAGGCGGTCTGGGCCGCGATGCAGGGCCGTACGGCGCTGATCATCGCCCACCGGCTCTCGACGATCCGCGCGGTGGATCGGATCGTCGTGTTCCACAAGGGTCGTGTCGTCGAGCAGGGCAACCACGACACGCTGCTCGCGCAGGGCGGGGCGTACGCGCGGCTGTATCAGCTCCAGTTCAGCCGGGGCGAGGCGCACGCGGCGGAGTAGGGGTTCCGCGCTTCGCGGGAGTCGTTCCGCGCTTCGCGGGAGTCGTTCCGCGCTTCGCGGGAGTCGTTCCGCGCTTCGCGGGAGTCGTTCCGCGCTTCGCGGGAGTCGTTCCGCGCTTCGCGGGAGTCGTTCCGCCTTTCGCGGGAGTCGTTCCGCGCTTCGCGGGAGTCGTTCCGCGCTTCGCGGGAGTCGTTCCGCCTTTCGCGGGAGTCGTTCCGCCTTTCGCGGGAGTCGTTCCGCGCTTCGCGGGAGTCGTTCCGCCTTTCGCCGCGGTTACGGGGCTTGGGCGCTCAGCTCGTCGGCGCGGGTGAGGATGGATGTGGAGAGGCGCTCGAAGTCTTCGCGGCAACGTAGGACGGCTTCCATGTGCGCGCCGATGGCGCCGTCACCCGGGCGCAAGTCGAACATTGGCTTCCGCGCATCCTGCGCGAGCGGCATGAGGCTCTGGTAGTTGCGCATGATGCCGAGGCACCACGGATCCCCCTGGGAAGAGGGGAGGAAGAAACGGTCGTGTAGGATCGACTGATGGTACGTGCCGGCGATTCGTTCCAGCCACTTCTCGTAGGCTTTGATCGGTTTTGATAGGCGCATCACGGCCTGCATGACGACGTAGCCCAGCGGTTCCATCTGCCCGGTGGGCAGGTCGAGTTCTACGTTAGGGCTTCCGTCGAGCATCAGCCGCCAGTGGTCTCGCCAGCTGGGGAGGGTCATCCCGGCGTTGTGAAGCCCCAGCATGGAGTAGGGATCTGGCGCGAGTGGGGTGACCACGAAGTCAGCGGCGAGAAGCGCGGCGCGTGTGTTGGCGCCGAGGCCGCGACCCACGTCGAGGAGAGTCACATCCGGTCGGTGCTGTTCGGTGGCCATGGCGATGAGCCGATGGAATGCCGAAAGTGCGCGAAAGGCATACGCATCGCCGTTGAGGGCACGTATCCATGCATCGGAGAGCGTCTCCTCGAACGCGTACAAGGCGACGTCCCCGGGCACGAGCGCCAGGCCCTCTTTCAGCTCCTCCACGTGCGGCTTCCGGATGTCGCCTGTCCCGAGGAGGAGCGGGTGTACCGCGTCGAAGACGGTGCGGTCTTCAAATGGATAGTCGCTCCAGAGATCCTCGATTCGATCCTCTGGCAAACACATGGCTGTCAGGCCGGATTGCGGATCAAGATCGAGCAGGAGCACCCGATGCCCCTGGTCCACAAGCATGTGCGCGAGGTGGTAGACGAGTGTCGTCTGCCCGACGTCGCCTTTGCTGTTCAGGAACGCGATCCGCTTCATGCGCGTGCCTTGACGATGACGCCGAAGGTGGACGGTTCGAGGATGAACTCCGGCTCTGGGTTGCCGTTGTCCTTGCAGGCCTTCCGCGCGAGCGGGACGCCCATGCCAAAGCGCTGCACGAAGCCGAGCTGGTAGAGGGCCGCGGCGACGGTGGGGTTGCGATAGTCGTTCCCGCCGGGCTTGCCGAACGTCTGCGGCGTGGCGCGGCCGAAGAGACCACCCGGGTTGTGGATCTCGATCCGGTCCGAGAACCAGTACCACTGGAGGGGCGCGTTGCTCGTCTCGTAGTTGCGGTGGATCGCCGCGTTGCGGAGGAGCTGCTGGAGCGCCGCCATCGGGTAGTCCGGCGAGCGTCGCTCCACCGGACCACCCGTCACGGCGGTCGCGACATGGATGTGCGCGCTCGTGATCTCGTCCATGCGCCGCAGCACCTCCGGCAAGGGGCCTGAAAGCTCTTTCCGATCCACGATCGGATCCGTCAGCTCCGTGCCGTCCACGCGCAGGAACTGCACGTACGCTCCGGGCAGGTAGGTCGTCGGCTCGCGACCGAGGATGAGCAACCCCGCCACGTTCGGCACGGCGTCCGGTGACGCGAGGTGCAGCGCGGCGAGCTGCTCGGGGATCGAGCGGCCGTTCTCGCGAAGGACCTCCGGCGCGACAGCGCTGGGCAGAAACTCTCGCTCGAAGAGCTTCAGGTCGAGCTCGTCGAGGGTCGATCCACGGATGGGGCGCTGGTCGAACGGCCCGTCCCAGTTGCGACGTCGTTCGGTCAGGATGCGCTCTTCGTCTCGCGTGGCCGTGTCACGACGAGGACCCACGCGGATGCGCACACGACCGCGCAGGCGCACGGGCGGCTCGTGCGAGGGCTGCACCTCGACGACGACGATGTCCTTTCCCGCGAGCGTGGCCTTGTACACGTGCATCACAGGAAAGGGGAGGATCGCTCCGTCGCTGCGGATGCCCGTGATCTGCTGGAGGAGCTGATCGGTCACCTCGAGCCCGGTGGGCTCGCCCGTCTTGTCATGAACGCCGATCAAGAGGACGCCGGTCTCTCCCATGCCTGGCAGGTCGTTGGCGAACGCGCAGATCACCTCTTCGATCGCGCTCTTCGCGGACGTGAACGACTGCTTCCGCTCGACCCGGAAGCTCTCCAGATCCGCCGCCAGACTCGCGATCTCCTGCTCGGTCAGCACGACCCCACCCCCTCACATCCCCGCATCCTCATCCGCGCAGCTCCGGTCGCCCATCGCCTCCGGATCCATCATCGGATCCGGCTCCCCGTTCCCTGTCCCCGCGACCACGAGCAGCCAGTAGTCCACGCAGCTCCCGTTCACGATCACGAGCTTGTTCGCGTCGACCGTGCGCAGCTCCGCCTGGTTGCCCGACGCGGGCGCGACCGTGCTGTCCTTCGTCCCGCACTTGTTGAACGAGAGCCAGATGTCCACGAAGCGCGGCACCTCGCCGAGCCCGTGCTCGAGCTCGTAACGCATCCCCGCGGGGAACCAGAGCAGCTCCCCTTTCCACGGCGTGCTCATGTAGACGCCGTTCTCCACCGTGCCCTCCACGTACCGCACCGGCGTGTTGTTCTCCGCCGAGCGGTCGCAGTTCGGGCCGAGCGCGTTGATCGTGTTGCAGCCGCTCGATCCCACGAGCGCGAGCACGAGCGCGCCCGCGAGCATCACCCATCGCGTGGTGATGCCCATCAGCCGAGCCAGCGCGCCGCGTCCACGGCGTGGTACGTCAGGATGAAGTCCGCTCCCGCGCGCCGGATCGACGTGAGCAGCTCGAGCACCGCGCGCTTCTCGTCGATCATCCCCGCCGCCGACGCGGCCTTGATCATCGCGTACTCGCCGCTCACGTTGTACGCGCCGAGCGGCAGCGGCGAGGCCGCGCGCACCCGCGTGATCACGTCGAGGTAAGGCAGCGCCGGCTTCACCATCAGGAGGTCCGCGCCCTCCTCCTCGTCGAGCCGCGCCTCGCGCAGCGCCTCGCGCGTGTTCGCCGGATCCATCTGGTATCCCGCGCGATCGCCGAACTTCGGCGCGCAGTCCGCGGCCTCGCGGAACGGGCCGTAGAAGCTCGACGCGTACTTCACCGCGTACGACAGGATCGCCGTGCCCTCGTGGCCCTCGCCGTCGAGCGCGCGCCGGATCGCCCCCACGCGCCCGTCCATCATGTCGCTCGGCGCCACGACGTCCGCGCCCGCCGCCGCGTGCACGAGCGCGGCCTTCGCCAGCACCTCGAGCGTCGCGTCGTTGTCGACCTCGAGATCACCGCGCGGGCCGGGCTTCAAGATCCCGCAGTGGCCGTGCTCGGTGTACTCGTCGACGCAGACGTCCGTGATCACCAGGAGATCCGGCGCCGCGTCTTTCATGGCCGCGACCGCGCGTGGCACCGGGCCGCTCGGATCGTAGGCGGACGAGCCGCTCGCGTCCTTCGTCCGGGGCAGGCCGAAGAGGATGACCCCGCCGAGCCCGAGCGATCGGCAGAGTCGCGCCTGCTCGGCGGCCGCGGCGACCGGGAGCTGGGAGACGCCCGGCATGGTCGAGACGGGGCGTGGCGCGTCGAGCACCTCGTTGAAGAAGAGGGGCAGGACGAGGTCGGAGGGGGCCAGGGAGGTTTCGCGGACCAGGCTCCGGATCGCGGACGAGCGGCGGAGCCGGCGGGGACGTTCGGTCGGGAACACGCGGCCACTGTAGCAGCGCCGGATTTCGTGCGGGGAGGGGGATTGCATTTCCCGAAAGCGGATCCATTTCGTCGTCGCCATGAGCCAAGAAGCCTCCCCGAACCCCGAAGCACCCCCCGCCGCCTCCCCTGCCGCCGTGGAGATGCCGTTCCAGGCGGAGGTGCAGCAGGTGCTGTCCCTCGTCATCAACTCGCTCTACGCGAACCAGGAGGTCTTCCTCCGCGAGCTGGTCTCGAACGCCTCCGACGCGCTCGACAAGGCCCGCTTCCTCGCCCTCACGCGCAAGGACGTGACCGAGCAGGAGGGCGAGCCCGCGATCTCGATCAAGCTCGACGACGAGGCGCGCACGATCGTCATCGAGGACAACGGCATCGGCATGACGCGCGACGAGGTCGTCCAGAACCTCGGCACGATCGCCAAGAGCGGCTCGCTCGAGTTCCTGAAGTCCCACGCGGAGGAGCTCCGCAGGGCCCAGGACAAGGACGCCGCGGTCAAGCTCATCGGCCAGTTCGGCGTGGGCTTCTACGCCGCGTTCATGGTCGCCGCGCGCGTCGACGTGGAGACGCTCTCCATGCTGCCCGGGGCCGAGGCCGTGCTCTGGCGCTCGGCGGGCGCGGGCTCGTTCACGGTCGCCGCGGGCGAGCGCAAGCACCCCGGGACGACGATCACGCTGCACCTCAAGGAGGACACGCGCGAGTACACGAAGGCGTGGCGGATCAAGGAGATCATCCGCAAGTACTCGGACTTCGTGCACTTCCCGATCTCGGTGAACGGCGAGGTCGCGAACCGCAAGGCGGCGCTCTGGACGCTGCCGAAGTCGCAGATCACCGAAGAGCAACACGCCGAGTTCTTCCGGCACGTGACGGGCGGCTACGAAGGCGAGACGCCGCTCTGGCACCTGCACGTCTCCATCGACGCGCCGGTGCAGTTCCACGCGTTGCTCTACGTGCCCGAGAAGGCGCCGCCGGACCTCTTCCAGCGTGATCGCCGGGCCGTGCGGCTCTACGCGAAGCGCGTGCTCATCGTCGAGGACTGCGACAAGGTCGCGCCGATCTACCTGCGCTTCCTGCGCGGCGTGGTCGACTCGGAGGACCTCTCGCTCAACGTCTCGCGCGAGATGCTGCAGGAGGACAAGGCCCTCAAGCAGATCGAGGCGCAGATCACGAAGCAGGTGCTCAAGGGGCTGAAGGAGCTCTCGGAGAGCGAGCCCGAGCGGTTCGCGAAGTTCTGGAAGGAGTTCGGCAAGGTCCTCAAGGAGGGCGTGTCGGTCGACTGGAAGAACAAGGACACGATCGCGGACCTCTGCCGGTTCGGCTCGATGAACACGCCGGAGGATCAGCTCCTCTCGCTGAAGCAGTACGTCGCGGCGATGCCCGAGTCGCAGAAGGAGATCTACTACCTGACGGGCACGAGCCGCCGCGCGCTGGAGAAGAGCCCGCACATCGAGGCCTTCAAGAAGCGCGGCTACGACGTGCTGTTGATGACCGAGCCGGTCGACGAGTGGGTCGTGCAGTCGTTGACCGAATACGACAAGCGCCGCCTGCGCAGCATCGCCCACGGCGACATCGACCTCGGCGACAAGGACGAGAAGGCGGACGAGCTCGCCGGCGAGCAGATCAAGAGCGCGGTCTCGGCCGTGAAGTCGACGCTCGGTGATCGGGTGAAGGACGTGCGCGCCTCGCGGCGCCTGACCGACAGCGCGAGCTGCCTCGTCGCCGCCGAGGGGGACCTCGGGGTCAACATGGAGCGGATCATGCGCATGATGGGCGAGGACGCGCCGCAGGCGAAGCGCATCCTGGAGCTCAACCCCGAGAGCCCCATCGTGAAGAACCTGAGCGCGCTGGCCGAGAAGGACCCGAGCGCAGAGCCGATCAAGCTCTGGTCCGAGCTGCTCTACGAGCAAGCGTTGCTGGCCGAGGGCGTGGTGACCGACCCGGCGAAGCTGGTGAAGCACATTCAGGATTTGCTCACGCAGGCCAGCACGGCGGCCGTGACGCGCTGACTCCCGCCGTGTAGTAGAGTCCGGCCATGCCGGTCCGCCTCCACATCAACATCGATCACGTCGCCACCGTGCGGAACGCGCGCGGCACGCGGTACCCCGATCCTGTCTTCGCCGCCGGCCTCTGCGAAGCGGCCGGCGCCGACGGCATCACCGCGCACCTGCGCGAGGATCGGCGCCACATCACCGACGACGACGTCACGCGCCTGCGCGCCTCGGTGCAGACGCTCTTCAACCTGGAGATGGCCGTCACCGAGGAGATGATCGGCATCGCGTCGCGGGTGCGTCCCGACGTGATCACGCTCGTCCCCGAGCGCCGCGAGGAGCGCACGACCGAGGGCGGGCTCGACGTGAAGGGAAAGCGCGCCGGCATCGAGGCCGCCGTGAAGATGGCCAAGGAGCGCGGGATCAAGGTGAGCCTCTTCATCGGCGCCGACGAGGAGATGGTCGAGGCCTCCGCCGCCCTCCACGTCGCGCAGATCGAGCTGCACACGGGCGAGTACTGTCACGCGTCGGGGGAGCAAGCCGAGCACGAGCTCGATCGCCTGAAGCGCGCCGCGGCCCGCGCCTCGGCGCTCGGCCTCGAGGTCGCCGCGGGCCACGGCCTGACGCGCCACAACGTCGGGCCCGTCGTGGCCATCCCCGACATCGTCGAGGTCAACATCGGCCACTCGGTCATCGCCGACGCGGTGTTCTTCGGGATGGATCGCGCGGTGCGGGATCTTCGTCGCGCCGTCGACCGCGGCATGCGAGGCCGTTCGCGATGATCCCCGTCCTCACGCGCGCCCAGATGCGCGCGTTCGACAAGTACGCGATCGAGACCTGCCACGTGCCGGGCGTCGTCCTCATGGAGAACGCAGGGCGCGGCGCCGCCGACGTGATCTCCGCGATGATCGAGGCGCGCCGCTGCCCGTGCGCGCCGAGCCACGAGGCCGACGTGATCGCGGCGCGCGCCCGCTCGTTCCCGGTCCGCCACGTGCAGAGCCCCGGTCAGCCCGCGAGGTACCCGCTCGAGGCGCGCGTCGTCGTCGTCTGCGGCACGGGCAACAACGGCGGCGACGGGTTCGTCGTGGCGCGGCACCTCTACGCGCGCGGGGCCGAGGTCGAGGTCTACCTCGCGGGCAGGAGCGAGAAGGTCACCGGCGACGCGCGCATCAACCACGACGCGTACATCGACCTCGGCGGCCGATTCTTCGAGGTGCCCGAGGGCTCGAGCCTCGGCCCGCTGCACGCCGCGCTCGCGCGCGCCGACTTCGTGATCGACGCCCTCTTCGGCACGGGCCTCGACCGGCCCATCACCGGCCACCTCGCCGACGTCATCGCCGTCCTCAACGACGCCTCCGCCCGCCTCGTCGCGCTCGACATCCCCTCGGGCCTCGACGCCGACAGCGGCTCGCCGTTTGGCATCGCCGTGCGCGCCGACGACACCGTCACCTTCGGCCACCTCAAGATCGGCATGCTCACGCCCGAAGGCGCGCGCCTCTCCGGCAACGTGCACGTCGTCGACCTCGGCGTCCCCGATCCGCCGATCCTCGCCCACGTCGGCGTCGTCGCCGAGGTCATCCGCCGCGAGACCGTCGGCTCGTACTTCGCCCCGCGCGAGGCGAGCGTGCACAAACACAAGGCCGGCGACGTGCTCGTCGTCGCGGGCTCACCCGGCAAGCTCGGCGCCTCGCTCCTCACGGCGAAGGCCGCGATGCGCGCCGGCGCCGGCCTCGTCACGATCGGCACCTGGCCCGACGCCGCGACGTCGCTCGAGTCACGCGTCGTCGAGGTGATGACCACGCGGATCGACCCGAGCCGCATCGGCCCTTCACTCGACGCGGCCCTCGCTGGACGCCGCACCGTCGCCATCGGCCCTGGTTTCGGCCTCGGCGCGGAGGCGCGGGCGGCGGTTGATCACGTCGTGCTCGGCTGGGACGGCTTCAAGGTCGTCGACGCCGACGCGATCACCCATTTCGCCGGCCGCCCCGAGTCGCTCGCGCAAGCCAGAGGCCGCCTCGTGCTCACGCCGCACCCGGGCGAGCTCGGCCGCCTGCTCGGCCGCAGCGCGACGGCCATCGAGCAGGACCGCTTCGGCGCCGTCCGCGAGGCCGTCGCGCGCACGAGCGCCACCGTGATCCTCAAGGGCGCCCGCACGATCATCGCCACGCCCGAGGGCCGCCTCTTCATCTGCATGGCGGGCAACCCGGCCCTCGCCACGGCCGGCTCCGGCGACGTGCTGACCGGCCTCATCGCGGCGTTTGCTTGCAGCATGTCCGCCGAGGAGGCGGCCTGCGCGGGCGTGCTCGTCCACGCGCTCGCCGGCGACCTCTGGCGCGCCCGCACCGGCTGCGATCGAGGCCTGTTCGCGGGCGAGATTCCCGACCTGGTCCCGGAGATCCTCGCGGCGCTCGCGCGGGGGGCGGATCCGCTGGCGGGCTGAAGCGCGCGGCGTACGCCCGAACGATCCCCCGCCTTCCCACGCTGCGTTGGCAGAGGGACACGCCCCGGTGTCGGAGAGACACGTCCGCGGGACCCACCTCCCTTTCCGATCCAATCATTTCAGACACTTGGGGCGGGCCACGCCTCGGCACCCGCCTTGCGAAAGCGAGGGGTCACCAGGAGGTCACGACCCATGCTCGCTCAGGCCCTCGCCACCCCGAAGACCCTTCACGCACACTCGATCGAGGATCTCCGCCGAGGCGTCGCCGCGCTGGCCCCCGAGCTCTTCGGCCGCGCCCTCCGCATGTCGCGCTCCAGCGCCCTCGCCGAGGACCTCGTGCAGGACACCGTCGAGCGCGCCCTCCGCTTCGAGAACCAGTACCGCCCCGGCACCAACCTGAAGGCGTGGGTCCACCAGATCCTCTTCAGCGTCTTCATCACCAAGTGTCGCCGCAATCGTCGCGAGCGCCGCGCCCTCGACGTCCTCTACTCCGACCCGAACGCCTGGACCGCCGCGCCCGCCGTCTCCGAGATGACCGCGCTCTCGCCGCCCACGCTCCGCGCCCTCGAGGCCATCCAGCCCGTGTATCGCGAGGCCCTCATCCTCGTGGACCTCCAGGAGATGACCTACAAGGACGCCGCCGAGAAGCTCGGTGTGCCCGTGGGCACCGTCATGAGCCGCCTCCACCGCGGCAGGCGCCTGCTCGCAAAGGCCCTCGAGGCAGATCGGGAGGCGTCTCTTGTGCAGTGCAACATGATGGAGTAGTTCGCTTCTCCGAGGCGCGCGCTACGTTGCGCCCGAGCCTCCGGAGGATGTGATGACCTTGCCCGTTCCCGTCTACATCGTCGGCGCCGCCCGCACGCCCATCGGCGCCTTCCTCGGCGCCCTCTCCGCCCTCCCCGCCCCGCGCCTCGGCGCCGTCGCCATCGAGGCGGCCCTCGCGCGCGCGAAGGTCCCGGCCGATCGCGTCGGCGAGGTCTTCATGGGCAACGTCCTCGGCGCCGGCGTCGGCCAGGCGCCCGCCCGCCAGGCCGCCATCTACGCGAACATCCCCAAGAACGTGCCGGCGACGACGGTCGGCAAGGTCTGCGGCTCGGGCATGCAGGCCGTCATCCTCGGCGCCAAGAGCATCGCGCTCGGCGACGCGGACGTGGTGGTCGCCGGCGGCATGGAGTCGATGTCGAACGTGCCGTACTACCTCATGCAGGCCCGGAACGGCTATCGCATGGGCGACAACAAGATCGTCGACGGCATGATCCACGACGGCCTCTGGGATCCCTACGGCAACTTCCACATGGGCAACGCCGGCGAGACGTGCGCGAAGAAGTACGAGTTCTCGCGCGAGGCGCAGGACGAGTTCGCCAAGGAGAGCTTCCGCCGCGCCATCGCCGCGCAGAAGGAGGGCCTCTTCGACGCGGAGATCACGCCCGTGAACGTGCCGCAGAAGAAGGGTGATCCCGTCGTCGTGAAGCTCGACGAGGGCCCGCCCAACGCCCGGCCCGACAAGATCGGCACGCTCAAGCCCGCCTTCCAGAAGGACGGCACCATCACCGCGGCGAACGCCTCGTCGATCAACGACGGCGCCTCGGCGCTCGTGCTCGCCAGCGAGAAGGCCGTCAAGGAGATGGGCCTCGAGCCGCTCGCGCGCATCGCCGGCTACGGCGGCGCCGCCCAGGAGCCCGAGTGGTTCACGACCGCGCCCGCGGCGGCCATCGAGAACACGCTCGCGCGGACCAAGCTCACGAAGGAGCAGATCGACATCTGGGAGATCAACGAGGCCTTCGCCGTCGTCACGCTCGCCGTGAACAAGCTCGTCGGCATCGACAACGCCAAGGTCAACGTGCGCGGCGGCGCCGTCGCGCTCGGCCACCCCATCGGCGCGACCGGCGCGCGTCTGCTCACGACGATGATCCACGCCATGAAGGATCGCGGCGACAAACGTGGCCTCGCGACGCTCTGCATCGGCGGCGGCGAGGCGCTCGCCGTCGTGCTCGAGCGATAAACGACATGGGACGGCCGTGGCGCGTGACGCTGGGTGTCGAGCGATTTCCGTCGCTCACGCCCACCTTGCCTCCCGCCACCCACACGAACAGCTACGCGCTCGGCGAGCGGGAGGTCCTGCTCGTCGAGCCGGCGACGCCGTTCGACGACGAGCGGCGCGAGTGGCTCGCGTGGGCGCGCTCCCTCGAGAGCCGCGGCCGTCACCCCATCGGCATCGTCCTCACCCATCACCACGCCGATCACGCGGGCGGCGCCTGGTTCTTCGCGAACGAGCTCCGCCTGCCGCTGCTCGCGCACCACGAGACGGCGCTGCGCCTCGAAGGGGAGGTCCGCGTCGATCGCCACGTCGAGGAGGGCGAGCGCATCGTGCTCGACGGGCCCTCGCCGATGCGGCTCCGCGTGCTCCACACGCCGGGCCACGCGCCGGGGCACATCTGCCTCTTCGACGAGGACACGGGCGCCGCGATCGTCGGCGACATGGTCGCGAGCGAGGGCACGATCCTCATCGAGCCCACGGAGGGCGACATGATCACGTACCTCGCGCAGCTCGAGCGCCTCGCGGGTTTGTCCGCTTCCGTCGCGCTCCCGGCGCACGGCGAGCCCATCGACGAGCCGACCACGCTCTTCCGCCGTTACATCACGCATCGCCTCGCGCGCGAGGCCAAGGTCCTCGCCGCGCTCAGGCCGTTTCCTCCCGAGGGCGCGAGCCTCGACGTGCTCTTGCCCGTCGCCTACGCGGACACGCCGCCGCTCGTCTGGCCCATTGCGCGGATGAGCCTCGAAGCGCACCTCGTGAAGCTCGAGCGCGAGGGGCGCGTTTCGCGGTCGGCAGGCGGCGGATATCGCCTCGTCGTGTAGCGTCCGCGCGCAAAATGGTTCCCGCCGGGGCTCGGCCGGCCTAGGCTGCTCCCGCTCGCCGTGTGGAGGGTGGAGGTGGCTTCATGAAAAAAACGATCGTTTCCTTGGGCCTCTTGGGGGGCGCGCTTTTCGCCGCCGGGTGCGCGGACGAGCCGAGCCAGAACCCGCAGCCGCCGCCCCCCGAGCCCAACATCGAGCGCTTCCAGCCCGAGGGCTGCGAATTCGAGATCGCCACCCGCCCCGAATACATCGATTTCCAGCGCGGCAGCGCCAGGGTCTCCGCCGCGCCCGACATCCGCCGCGTCCGCCTCGGCCTCGGCGGCAACGTCGAGGTCGGCTCTCCTGGCCGCGCCGACCCCGCCACCTCCGCGGCTTTCGGCTGGCAGACGGACATGGAGACGCTCGCGACCGAGGTCCAGTGGGGCACCACGCCCGACCCGTCGACCTGGCCCGCCGAGAATCGCAGGCGCGGCGTCACCTGGGTGACCCCGGAGGGCCAGCTCGCGCCGCAAGGCGAGGACCGCATGCACGAGGCCTACGTCTGCGGCCTCTCGCCCGCGACCACCTATTATTATCGCGTCGGCGGCGGGGCCGCGGGCAAGGAGGTCTGGAGCGAGGTCCATTCCTTCACGACCACGCCGACGGACCCGAATACCGAGGTCCTCCTCGGCGTCTCGGGCGACGCGCGCGGCCAGGACAACCAGGCCTGGCGCCTCATCCAGCGCCGCATGATGAAGGCCGGGGTCACCGCGCAGCTCTTCTCGGGCGACATGATCAATCTCGCCACCGATCAGGGGGAATGGCACCTCTGGCTCGACCTCGCCGCGAAGGACGCCGACGGCAGCCTCCTCACGCTCGGCCAGATCCTCACCCTCTCGACGCACGGCAATCACGAGAACCACACCACCCATTTCTACAGCAGCGTCGTCCTCCCCCAGGACATCACGAGGTTCCCCAAGTACAGCGAGCTCTTTTATTCGGTCGACATCGGCCCGGTCCACGTCGTCGTCGTCGACGACTTCTGGGTCACGTCGCCGAACGGAAACCCCGAATACGCCGCGCTCCTGAAAACGTGGCTCGAGAAGGACCTCGAGGCGGCGAACACGAACCGCGCGAACGTGCCGTGGATCGTCGGCGTGCATCACCACGCCGAGTTCTCCGCCTCGTCGCACGGCGATGACGCGGACGTGCTCCTCGGGCGGCAGTTCTTCGTGCCGATCTGGGACAAGTACGAGGTCGACCTCATGGTCCTCGGCCACGACCACAACTACGAGCGCACGAAGCCCCTCACGGGCCCGCTCGCCGAGGGCACGCTCGACCCGGTCGTGCAGATGCCGGGCGCGAAGGGCACCGTCTACATGGTCTGCGCCGGCGCCGGCGCCGACGCGTACGGCAACGGCACGCGCGTGTGGACCGACAAGAGCTTCACCTACGACGGCAAGAGCGTCTTCGGCTTCTACTCCTTCCTCAAGGCCAGCAAGACCTCGCTCACCATCGAGTCGCACGAGCTCCGGCCCGACGAGACCGACCCGGTCATCGACGAGTACACCCTCACCAAGTGATCCACGCCGCCCCCGGCGGGCCTGCCCTCACGTGCGCCGAAGCGCCGCGCCGCTCGCGCTCGTTCGCCCTTGCGCTAATGCAACTCGCTTGCTAAACGCTTCACGTTGCTTTTGCGGAGGTGATTCAAGTGAAGCGAGTGTGCGTGATGCGACCGAAGCTCCTCGTCCTCTCCACCGTGGCCCTCTTCGCCGTCGGCTGCGGCGGCGAGGACGGCGCGACGCCCGAGAAGGGCTCGGCGCAGATCTTCGTCGAGGCCGAGGACACCATCCCGAACGGCCTCGCCGCCGGCATGGGCGAGGAGGACATCCAGGACGGCTGGAGCGTCACCTACGACCGCTTCCTCATCACGATCGGCAACTTCCGCGCCTCTCGCTCCGACGCGTCCGAGTCGCTCTCCGCGCCCGACGTGTACGTGCTCGACCTGAAGAAGGTCCCGGCCGGCGGGTACGTCGTGACCACGTGGAGTGACGCGAGCGCGACCCGCTGGGATCGCTTCGGCTTCGATCTGCCGAACGCCGACGCGAACACGAAGGCGCTCGAGCCCACCGCCGAAGCGGACCGCAAGCTGCTCGCCGACAACGGCTGGTCCCTCTACATCGAGGGCTCGATGACGAACGGCGCCACCACGAAGACCTTCCGCTGGGGCTTGCCCGCGGGCACGTCGTACGACGACTGCGCCACCGAGGACGAGATCCCCGGCTTCGCGGTCCCGGCCGGCGGCAGCGTGCCGGTCAAACCCACGATCCACGGCGATCACTGGTTCTTCAACAACATCACCGCCGGCGCCGAGGTCACGGCGCGCTACGCCCAGTACATCGCCGACGCGGACCTCGACATGGACGGCGAGACGACGCTCGACGAGCTCAGGCAAACGAAGGCGGCCGATGTCTTCCCGCCCGACAAGTACAGCCTCGCCGGCGTCCCGATCGAGACCGCGTACGACTACGTCCTCGCCCAGGCGCGCACGCTCGGCGACTACCAGGGCGAAGGCGAGTGCCCGACCCGAAAAGCCCTCCCTTGAACGTGCGCCGGTCCGGCCGTACCCCCCTCGTCCCTCGTCCGGATCGGTGCTATTCCGGCCTCCGTGCGTGATCCCTACGATGTGCTCGGCGTCGACCGCTCGGCGACGCAGGACGAGATCAAGAGCGCCTTCCGCAAGCTCGCAGGGCAGCACCACCCGGACAAGAACCCGGGCGACGACGGCGCGCACCAGCGCTTCAAGGAGATCAACGCGGCCTACCAGATCCTGAGTGATCCGCAGAAGCGCGCCGCGTTTGATCGCTTCGGCCCGATGGGCGTGGGCGGCGCCTCGCCGGCGGGCGGGCCCTTCGGCGGCGCGAACTACGTCGATCTCAACGACCTCAACATCGACGGGCTCTTCGGCGACCTGCTCGGCGCCCTCGGCATCAAGGTCGGCGACCGCGGCAACCTCCAGAAAGAGATCCGCATCAGCTTCGAGGAAGCGGCGTTCGGCTGCACGAAGGAGATCACCTACGAGCGCGTCGAGCCCTGCAACGACTGCGGCGGCGTCGGCGCGGCGAAGGGCACGCAGACCGAGCGCTGCAGCATGTGCCTCGGCCGCGGCCGCGTCCGCATGCAGCAGGGCGTCTTCCCCATCGCCATCGAGCGGCCGTGCACGCGCTGCCGTGGCACGGGCCGCATCGTGCTCGACCCCTGCAAGAGCTGCCGCGGCGCGGGCGTCGTGGCCAAGGCGCGCACGATCGAGGTCACGATCCCCGCGGGCATCGAGAACGGCGCCACGCGCCTCGTCGAGCGCGGCGGCAACTGCACGCGCCCCGATCGCGCGCCGGGCGACCTCGAGCTCACTATCCGCGTCGCGCCGCACGAGTTCTTCCGCCGCGTCGGCGACGACATCGTCTGCTCGCTCCCGATCTCCTTCCCGGTCGCCGCGCTCGGCGGCGAGGTCGAGATCCCCACGCTCGATGGCAAGGGCAAGCTTCGAATCCCCTCGGGCACGCAGCCGGGCTCGGTGCTGCGCGTCAAAGGCAAGGGCATCGTGCACCGCGTCACGGGTGGCCGCGGCGATCAACTCGTCGAAATCAGCGTGGAAGTGCCGAAGCGGCTGACGGACGAGCAGAAGGAGCTCGTCACGCAGCTCGCGGCGACGCTCGGCGAGGTGCCGCAGGAGCCGGAGCGTGGCGAGAGTTTCATGGACAAGTTGAAGAACCTTTTTGGGTAGGCTTGTCGTTCGAGGGATGTGGCCTCAACCAGCGCGAGTCCACGATCCGACCGAGACGAAGACCAGAATGAGCAAGCCCATGTCCAAGTTCATCGACGTGCTGAGCGACTCGACCGGCGAGACCGCGGAGAAGGTCGTCCGCGCGGCCCTGCTCCAGTTCCCGCAAGCCGGCGTGCAGATCCGCCTGCACACGCGTGTCCGCACGAAGGAGGTCGCGCGGCCGGTCCTCGAGCGCGCCGCGAAGGAGGGCGCGTTGCTCGTCTTCACGGTCGTCAGCCCCGAGCTGCGCGAGTTCATCCACTCGGCGACGGCGGAGCTGCGGATCGAGGCGATCGACGTCATCGGCTCGCTCATCGGCAAGCTCGGCACCTTCCTCGACCGCGAGCCGATCAACCTGCCGAGCGCGATGCTCCCGCTCAGCGACGAGTACTTCCGCCGCATCGAGGCCGTCGAGTTCGCCGTGAAGAGCGACGACGGCAAGGAGCCGCGCAACTTCCGCAAGGCCGACATCATCCTCGTCGGCGTCTCGCGCACCTCGAAGACGCCGCTCTCGACGCTGCTCGCGCAGCGCGGCCTCAAGGTCGCGAACCTGCCGCTCGTGCTCGGCGTCCCGCTCCCGCACGAGATCGAGGAGGCGCCGAGTGATCGAATCGTCGGCCTCACGATCGGCCTCGATCAGCTCTGCGAGATCCGCCAGGCGCGCCTGCGCCAGCTCGGCATGCCCCCCGAGACGAATTACGCCATGCGCGAGCACGTCCGCACGGAGCTCGAGTTCGCGCACAACATCTTCCGCGCTCACCCCGACTGGCCCGTCGTCGATGTCACGGGCCGCGCGATCGAGGAGACGGCGGTCATCATCCTCGAGAGCATCCACGAGCGGAACCGCGCCGCGCACTGAACTTCGCGGGGCGCCCGATCGCCCTTGTGCCTCGGTTCGCGCGGGCCCGATAATCGGGCGCATGACTTCCTCCGGGCTCAAGCACACGACCCTCGTCGCTTTCGCGCTCCTCCTCGCTCCGGGGGCCCTCGCGGCCTCTTGCTCTGCCACGTCGGGCCGCAACGACTTCAGCGACGGCGGCGCGGGAGGCGAGGGCCCGAGCGGACCCGGCGGTCCCGGCAACGGCGGCATGGGCGGCGACATCTTCGTCGGCGTCGGCGGCGCGGGTGGCGCGGGTGGTGGTGATCCCGGCGTCGACCCCGTGACGTGCGAGGAGGCCGCGGCGGCGCGCACGTACATCGGCTGCGACTTCTGGCCGACGGTCGTGGCGAACAACGTCTGGTCGATCTTCGACTACGCGGTCGTCGTGGCGAACGCGGGGGATCAGCCGGCGGAGGTCACGGTCACGCGGGGCGCTACCACCGTCGCCACGGCGACCGTGCCGGCGAACGACCTCGCGAAGATCTACCTGCCGTGGGTGCCCGAGCTGAAGGGCCCGGACGCCAACAATTGTGGCAGCGCCACGCCGCTCTCGGCCACGGTGCGCGTGGCGGACGGCGCCTACCACCTCGTCAGCTCGCGCCCCGTCACCGTGTACCAGTTCAACGCGCTCGAGTACGGCCCGCAGGGCGGCCCGCCCGGCAAGGACTGGAGCTCGTGCCCAGGGCAGTTCTGCGGCTTCCCCGGGCCGCTCGAGTGTTTCTCCTACTCGAACGACGCCTCGCTCCTCCTCCCGGCCACGGCCATGACCGGCAACTACCGCATCACGAGCTACAAGGGGTGGGCGGGGGCGAACATCGGCGCGTACTTCGCGGTCACCGGCACGCAGGACGGCACGAACGTGCAGGTCAAGGTCTCGGGCAAGGGTGAGATCGTTGGTGGCGGCGGCATCCCGTCCACCCCGGCGAACGGCCTCGCGAGCTTCTCCGTCAATCGCGGCGAGGTCGTCGAGGTCCTCTTCGCGCCGAGCTCCGATCCTGCCGGCTCGCTCGTGTACGCGGACAAACCTGTCCAGGTCATCGCGGGGATCCCGTGCACGCAGATGCCCGAAGGCGTGGTGGCGTGTGACCACATCGAGGAGTCCGTCTTCCCCGCCGAGACCCTCGGCAAGCGCTACTTCGTCACGGTCCCGACCTCGCCGGGCGGCGGCGCCGTTGGCCACGTCGTGCGTGTCTTTGGCAACGTCAACGGCACGAAGCTCACCTACCCGGGCGCGACGCCGCCGGGCGCGCCGCTCAGCATCAACGCGGGCCAGGTCTTCGACCTCGGGCAGGTCGGGCAGGACTTCGAGATCGTCGGCGATCACGAGTTCGCCGTCGCCTCCTTCCAGCTCGGCACCCAGCTCGTCGACCTGTTCGGCGACAATGGGGATCCGGCGCAGAGCCTCGCCACGGCCGTCGAGCAGTACCGCCTGAAGTACGTCTTCCTCGCGCCGAACGATTACAACGAGAGTTACGTCGACATCGTGCAGCCGCTCTCGGCGACGGTGACCCTCGACGGGCAGGTGCTCGGCGCCTCGCCGACGCCGATCAGCTCGAACTTCGGCATCACGCGTGTCCCGCTCGGGCCTGGAAAGAACGGCGCGCACGTGCTCACTGCGACGGAGCCCGTGGGCATCCAGGTCATGGGGTACGGCTCGGCCACGAGTTATCAGTACCCCGGTGGCCTGAACCTCGGCACCATCGCCCCGCCGCCGCCCCCGCCCAACTGATCGTCCGGAAAATCGGTTAATCTCGACGCACTGTGTCTTCACGCAGAGCGTTCGCCTTGGGCGTAGGGGTTCTCGGGGTCGTCCTCACGGGGCTCTCTGCATGTGAGAGCCCTCCGCGTCCGCCGCCCAGCGTGGACGGCGGGCAGGGAGGCGAGGGGGGTTGTCCCGTACGACCTCCCGAGCCGCTCTTCGTCCTCGACATCCGCGCCGAGGGCGAGCCGCTCCCGCCGGACCTTCGTATCGTCGTCGAGTGGAGCGCCGGGGACGAACCCCCGTTCGTCCTGTCCGATACGAGCACGTGGAGGACGCTCGACGACGGGGCCAATTTCGTCTGCCACCTCGATCGCAACAAGCCGCCGCCCGTCGACCTCGCCACGCTCGTGTGTGAGCTCTGGACGAGCGGCCCGGTGAACGTGCTCCTCGAGGCCGAGGGATACGAGCCACACGCCGAGACGCTCAAGCCCGAGGTGAGCGAGCTCTGCGGCACGCCCATGCCGATGGAGGTGGCCATCCTGCTCTCGCGTGCGAAGATGGACGCCGGCGCGACGCCCTGAAAGGAAGGCGAAGGAGCGGATGGCTTCTCGTGGCGGCGGCAGGTTGATCCCCCGCATCGTCTACGGGGTCACGGGCACGTTGTTCGGCGGAGCGGTCTTCCTCGCGGGCCGGCGGCTCTATGGCGACCGCGTGATCCAGCGAAAGTGGCGCGCTCTTTTGCCACGGCCGATCGAAGGCCGCTTCGATCCCAGCGAGCTCGATGGCCTCCCCGAGCCGGTGGCGCGTTATTTCCGGCATGCGCTCGCCGAGGGCGCGCCCCTCGATCCGGCCGTGCGCCTCGCCATCCGCGGCGAGATGCGCCTGTCGCCGACGGACGCGTGGCGCCCGATGGAGGCCGAGGCGCTGCTCGCGCCGCCGCGCGGGTTCGTGTGGAAGGCCTCGGTGGGCGGTGGGCGCAGCAAGTTCGTGGGCTACGACTGGCTCGAGGGTGAGGACGCGGGCACCGAGTTTTATGCGATCGGGGCCGTGCCCGTGGCGCATGCGCGGGGGCTCGACGTGCGCCGTTCGGCGGCGGGCCGGCTCGCGATCGAGTCGATCCTCGCGCCGGCCTCGCTCCTGCCTTCGCGGGGCGTGCGGTGGGAGGTCGAGGGGCCCGACGCGATCCGCGCCACGCTCCGGATCGCCGGCGAGCCACACACGGTGGCCATCGCCCTCGACGACGTGGGCCGGGTGCGCTCGGCGAGCCTGCTTCGCTGGTCGAACCAGACCAAGGACAAGCGCTTCACGTGGATCCCGTTCGGGGTCGACGTCGACGAGGAGCGCACCGAGGGTGGCCTCACCATCCCCTCCCGCGTGCGCGTGGCGTACTGGCACGGCACGGAGCAGCAGTTCGAGTTTTATCGGGCCGAACACCGGATCGTCCCGCTGCTGGGTGGATGAATATTTGGCCACCCGGTCCGTTCTTGATCCATCCCCGTATGTTGCGTCTCCCGACGTCCCGGCTTGTAACGACGGAAAATCGCGAGCTTACGGTATTTGCTCGCGGCCGTTTCGGGTGTGCGGCGGCGTTGACGTCTGGCACGGGACGTGCTGAAAACGGAAGTCACGTAGGAGGACGGTCGTCATGAAGAAAGCCCTTTCGCTCGCTGCTGTTGCCATCCTTGCCTTTGCCGGCGCCGCGTTCGCGGGCGACAAGTACGACCTCAAGATCTCGCCGGCCACGGGCAAGTCCGGCGAGAAGAGCTCGGCGACCATCACCGTCAAGGCGAAGGGCGCGTATCACGTCAACCTCGAGTACCCGCACAAGCTCATTCTCACGGCGCCCGAGGGCGTGAGCGTGGAGAAGGCGAAGCTCGTCGCGTCCGACGCGAAGGTTTCGAAGGAAGAGCTCAGCTTCACCGTCGTGGCGACGTCCTCCGCGCCGGGCAAGAAGGTGATCGAGGCCCAGCTCAAGGGCGCCGTCTGCACGGAGTCGACCTGCGAGCCGTTCGTCGAGACGGTCAAGATCCCCGTCGACGCGAAGTGAGCCTGCCGCGGCGCTCTCCCGGGCCCGCGTGAAATGAAAAAGCGCCGCCCCCTCGGGCGGCGCTTTCGTTTTCGAAGACGCGAAAGGGCGCGGCTCAGCCGGGCGCGATGACGAGCCCCTCGGCGCCGGGGAGCGCGGGCGCGGGCTTGCCGGCCATGATCGCGCGGATGGCCTCGATGTCCGCGGCCGAGGGAGAACCCCAGCCGGGCTGGTACTCGAACACCGAGGCGGCCGGGCGGGCGTGGAGCCGGTCGTCGAGGATCTCGAGCTCTGCGAGCGTCACGAGCGCCGGATGGGGCACGCCGCAGGCCCGCGCGAGCTGCAAGAGCTCCTTGCGCAGGACCGTGACGTAGTTGGCGAAGCGCGCGGCCTTGTCCGTCGGATCGAGGCCCCGCACGAGCCAGCGGTTCTGCGTGGCCACGCCCGTGGGGCATTTGCCGGTGTGGCACTCCTGCGCCTGGATGCAGCCGATCGAGAGCATCACCTCGCGGGCGACCGCGATCATGTCGCAGCCGAGCGCGAACGCGAGGAGCGAGGCGTGGGGGAAGCCGAGCTTGCCCGAGCCGATGAACACGAGGTCCTCGGCGAGCCCGGCCTCGGCGAACGCGCGGTAGACGCGCGGCATCCCGATCTTGAAGGGCAGCGCCACGTGGTCGCTGAACACGAGGGGAGCCGCGCCCGTGCCGCCCTCGCCGCCGTCGATCGTGATGAAATCGACGCCGCGATCGCCGCGGGCCATCAGCCTCGCGAGGTCCTTCCAGAACCTGTCCTCGCCGACGGCCGATTTGATGCCCACGGGCAGGCCCGAGGCCTCGGCGAGCTTCTCCACGAAATCGAGCAGCTCGTCGGCCGACGAGAATGCCGTGTGCGCCGCGGGGCTGATGCAGGTTTGTCCGAGGGGGATGCCGCGGATCTTCGCGATCTCGGCCGTCACCTTCGCGCCCGGCAAGACGCCCCCGAGGCCGGGCTTCGCGCCCTGGCTCAGCTTGATCTCGATCGCGCGGACGGGCGCCGAGGCGACCGTCTCGAGGAAGCGCTCCATGCTGAAGCGCCCCTGCTCGTCGCGGCAGCCGAAATACCCCGTGCCGATTTGCCAGACGAGCTCGCCGCCGTGCCGGTGGTGGGGCGACACGCCGCCTTCGCCCGTGTTCTGCATGCAGCCCGCGAGCTTCGCGCCGCGGTTGATCGCCTCGACGGCCGCGCCCGAGAGCGAGCCGTAGCTCATCGCCGACGAGTTGATCACCGAATTCGGGCGAAATGCCTTCTTCCGGGCCCGCTTGCCGCCGAGCACCTTCGCGCACGGCACCCGGTAGCCCGGGTCGTAGCCGGGCTCGCCTGCGTGCAGCTCCGGCAGCGGGAAAGCGGCGTGCTTGACGATGAGGTAGTTCGGGCTCTGCTCGAGGTCGTTGTCCGTGCCGAACCCGAAGTAGTTGTTCTCCTTCTTCGCCGACGCGTAGATCCACCGGCGCTGGTCGCGGCTGAAGGGGCGCTCCTCGTCGTTGTTCGTGACGATGTATTGCCGGAGCTCCGGCCCCACGGCCTCGAGCAGATAACGAAAATGGCCGATGATCGGGAAATTACGCAGGATCGCGTGTTTCGTCTGCGTCACGTCGTAGATCGTGACGGCGACGACGAGCGCGGCGAAGAGGGCCAGGATGATCCACACGGCGGCTTTACCTCCGGGGCAGGCTAACGCTTCTCGGCAGACGGTGTCGAGGGCTCGCTTTGCGCGAGCTCGCCCTCGATCTTCACGAGCGCCTCGTCGATCCAGCGCTCGATCGTGCGCGGAAAAGGCCACATCCAGCCATAATCCGGCCCGGTGAAGCGCCGCACGATCTCCTCCCGCAGCGCCGGGGCGCGGGCCGCGGCGAGGCCCTCGACCTCGGCGACGGCGCGTAACGTCTCCTCGTACGCCTCCCACTCGAAGCGGGCGCGGAACCAGGCGAGGCCCATCGGCAAGGGCAGGACGCCGTAGAAGAGCACCATCACGACCCAGCCGTACCGCTCGAATTGAGCGACGTGCACCGCCTCGTGGCGGAGGATCTCGAGGGCGCGGGTCGGGGCCCAGTCGTCGAAATCGTCGGGCACGTAGATCGTGTGGCCGAGCGTGGTGACGTAATGGCTGAGGTACTTGTGTTGGCCGCCGAACGTCACGGCGAAGAGGGCCGCGCCGGCGGCCCGCTGGTGCCAGTATGCGGACTTCTTCACGACGTGGATCGGGCGGGGCCTTCGGGCGAAGCGTTCCATGAGCCGCGCGAGCTCGTCGCGCGCCCTCCGGTCTGCGATGTGCGTCACCGTCATGCGAGACGTTCCTCCGAGGGCCCCGCCGGATCCTTCATTTCATTGCGCCGAGGGCGCCGGCAGCGCGCGGCGCACCCTGCGGCCGAGCGCGGCGCCGATGCCGACGAGCGCCAGCAATGCAGCGGCGAACTCCTTGCGCTGCCGGCGCTCGCGCGGCGTCGCGCCCGTGTCCTTCAGGAGGGGCGCCACGGCCGACTCCACGCAGGGCGTGTTTTGCTTCTTGCCCGCGGTGAGCCAGTTGTCGACCTCGACCTGCGTCTTCTCCGCCTGCAGCTCGAGGTCGAGCTCGAGCGCCACGCGCGAGAGGTTGCCCTCGATCCGCGTGAGCCACACGCTCGACGGGTGCATTCCGGTGAACGCGACGGCGAGGTCGTCGAGCGTCGTCCCCTCCATCACACCGGCGCATTCGAAGTCGCGCGCGTCGATCTGGCCCGGCTCGACCGCGGCGCACGTCCCGTCCTCGGCGCAGGGGTTCACGACGACGTCTGCGCTCGGCGCGTACTTCAGGAAGCGACCGGCGCAGTCCGCCTCGAATTCGGACGCCTCGCCGTTCAGGATCGCCGTCTGCACGAAGAGATCGCCGATCGTCGAGTACTGCTGGGGGCTCGCGTCCGTCATGTACCGCGTCATCTGCCCCGTCGAGTTTTGCACCGGGGAGAGCAGCGGACCTTGCCGCGCGTACGAGGACAGGAACGTGCGCGCGTTGTCCTTCGCGAGCACCTCGCTGCGCAGGACCGAATAATCGGAGCTCTGCGTCGCGAAGTCCCACGTGACCTCGGCCTGCTCGAGCTTCGCGTTCGGGAAGTTCTTCGCCTCCCAGCGCCCCTCGCCGATCACGTAGAGCGTGATCGCCGTGTTCGCGCCCGTCCCCGCCGCGACCATACGCAGGGGCATGACGGGCGTCGCGCCCGGCGAGAGCACGCGCACGGGCTTCATGCTTTGCACGCCCTCGCCCGGCGCGAGCCGCATCGCGATGAAGTCGAAGTCCTCCGCGACGTACTGGTCGATGATCGGCTGGATCTCGGCGTCGACCGCGAATCCATGGGTCTGCAGCCAATCCGTGAGCACGCCGGGCGTGTCGGTCGCGAGCGTCACGACCTCGTAGGGCCCGACGGTCTCGCGGCGGACGACCTCCACCGGCGGCGGCGGCGGGGCCAGGTCTTCGCCGCCGCCCGTGCCCCCGCCCGCGTAGTTCGCCGAGTCCGCGCTCATCATGAAGCAACCGCAGCCGCTGCCGCCGCTGTCCGTGCTCTCGAAGTTGTCGAAGTCGCCGCCGCCGAAGTCGGCGCAGAAGAGCTGCGGCTGGACGACGCGCGTCGAGGTCGCCGCGTCGAGCGCCTCGAACCAGGCGTTGCTCGCGACCTCGAGGCGCGCGCCTTTTTTGATCGGGAGCACCCACGCGAACTCCTGCGGCGATCCTGTGTATTCGACCTGATCCCAGAGCACGGTCTGCGTCGGGGAGATGGCGAAGGCCATGCGATGGCCCGTCACCACCGTGGTCTCGGGATCGTCTGCCGCATGGAAACAGCCGCCGCAGGCGTCGGCGTCGGTCGCGAAGGCGGAGGCGGCGCCGAGCGTGGCGAGGCAAGAGAGAGCGAAGAAGCGAAGTCGTCGTGTCATGAGAAGCTCCTTTCGGAACCCCAAGAACATCATTTCGGGAGCTTCACGTCGAGCTTGCCGAGGCGCGCGAGCAAATCGCCCCGCTCGTCCATGGCCGCGCCGAGCAGCGCCCGCGCGGCCTCCTCGTCGAGCTCCGGGACGGAGCGCGCTGCGAACCGCGCCTCCTCCGCGGCGGGGACCTGGAAGATCAAGTGGTAGACCCCGGAGCTCGAGACCGCGAGCACGCCGGGCGCCTCTGCGACCCCGAGCAAGCGGCGGATCGCCGCGGCCAGAAACCCAGCCGCCGCGCGGGCGAACGGGCCGCCGCGATGCGAGAGCGAGACGTGGTGCTCGTGTCCGTCCTCGCCGGCTTTCGCCACCGTGTACACCACGGCGATGTCGGCCGACGTGACGAACGCATTGCCCTCGGCGAACGGATCCGCCGGCGGGCCTTTCCCGACGCGCCCGAGCGCGGCCTCCTTGGCGCGGCCGAGCCCGCGGGAGAGCTCCATCAGGTGGTCCGGGGAGAAGAGCCGATCATAACGCGGTCGCTTCAGCACGAGCCGGTAGATCAAGAACACCACGAGGCCGACGAGTAGCCATTTCAGCATCGGGCTTCGCGCCTCCGCGCCCATGCGAAGAGACAAACCATCACGCCCGCGGCGAGCGGGAGCGCCCCGGGCTCGTTCGCGCCGAGATCACACGAGCAGATCGCGCCGCGGCGGCCCGGCGCGCTCGTCGCGGACGTCGTCTTCAGGCACGTGGCCACGATCTCCTGCGTCGAGCCCGGCGCGCAGCCTTTGTCCTCGTTCACGTAGCTCACGGCCTCTCGATGGCTGGCGCCGGACCCCGGGGTCCGGATGACGCCGGGGGCGACGCACATCCGCACCTCGGCGCACGCGTTCGGCGCGCAGGACCTCCCGTCGCGCATGTTGCAGAGCTCCATCAAGCAGCAAGGCCGCGCGCCGCCGTCGCAGACGGCAGGTTCGGAGCCGGTGGGGCAGTGGTCGGGGGCGCAGCCCGCGCCGAGGTGCCCGGTGATGCCGTGGGTCCCGCTGGGACACGAGGTCGGCGCGGGCGGGACGGCGTCGGCGCGCGCGCGGGAAGGCAACACGAGCGCCGCGACGAGCGAGAGCATCGCCGCCCATCGCGCCTTCTTTCGTTCCATGGCGAGGCATCGTGCGGGGGTCCGCGTGGTTCGTCAATGCACTCGGCGCTACCGGGTCGGTTTGCGCAGAAACATCGTCTGCGTCGCGTACGCCGTGAGCTTGCCGTCCGCGCCCCAGACCTCCACCTCCGCCGTCGCGTGACCCATCCGCGCCCTGCGCGCCCACACGCTCACGAGTTGCCATTCGCTCGTCGTGGGGTCGAGGAAATGCACCGTGAGGTCCAGGCTCGGCGCGTGGAAAGGCGGGCCGTCCGGGCCGAGCTTCTGGCGCAGGGCGGGGGGCATGAGGTCCGCGATCGGCGGGATCGCGAAGGGATCGAGCGTGCCGTCCGGCAGGCGCTGGGGGATCTTGTAACGCATCCAGCGCGCATAACGAGCAGGCCCCGCGGACCAGCCGGGCTCCCACCAGACGTGCCCGAGCCCGAGGCGCGAGTCGAAGTTGTCGAGGAACGGGTATTCGGTCCGGCCAGGGGTCGAGCGGCGCGGCTCCACGATCGGCGGGGCCTGCTCGGGATCGGGGACACGTGGAGGCGAGGTGTCGATGAGGTCGATCCCGGGCCGCTCCCGGGCGAAGGTCGCGCTCACCTCGAGGTCCGTGCCCGGGGACGCCTCGGCGCGGAGCGCGGCGCGCGCCTGCACGGCCGCATTCCCTCGCCGGAGGATCTCGACCCGCACCTCGAGTGGCCCCGCCGGGACGGGGGTGCAGAAGAGCGACGTCGCCGAGACCGGGCGAAACGTCGCGTCGCCGATGGCGTCTTCGATCGCGCGCAGCGCCACGGTCATGAGCACGCCGCCCGAGGGCAGGTTCCAGCTCCAGGCGTCGGGCAAATGGGTTGTGTAATGACCGGACGAACCGGGGACGGGCGTGACTTTCGTGTCGAGGGCTAGATCGGAGGGCATCGCGGGACGTTCAGCTCGAAGCGGAGGTATAATGGCCGATGGCGCGGGTCCAGACGGCGCGCGCGGCCACGGCGAGCGCGGTCGCGCCGAAGATCGAGGCGACGGCGGTCTCTGTGGCGAGCGCGCCGAGCAGCGCCTCGGCCGGGTAGGTCGTCATCACGCCGAGCGGGATGACGAAGGTGAAGACGAACTTCCAGATTCCTTTGAACACGGACACGGGCCAGCGCGCGAAATCGAAGATCGAGTCGAAGAGGTACGCGAGGTTGTCCACGCGGACCACCCAGAATGCCGCGGCGATGACGAGGATCCAGATCGAATAAAGGACCACCGTGGCCGCCACGAGCATGACGAGGGCCGTGAGCACGCCGGCCGCGCTGGGCGCGTGGCCGAGGCGCACGAAAGCGAAGGTGACGAGGCCGAGCCCGGCGAGCGCGTCGAGCACGCGGAAGACCTCGAACTTCGTGGTCGAGACGAGGAATTGCGCGTCGGCGGGCTTGAGCAGCACGAAATCGAGCGTACCTTCGCGGATCTGCTGCACGACCGAGAGGAGCGAGGGGTTGACGGCGCCGTCGAGCACGCCCCGGAGCAGCGTGAAAAAGCCCACGACGACGAGCGCGCTCTCGTACGTCCAGCCGCCGACGGGTGGCCTGCCGTGGAAGGCGATGTGGAACGGCACCAGGCCCGCGGCCGTCCAGAGCAGGGCGAGGGCCCCGCTGACCACGAAATCCCAGCGATACTGCATCGCGAGCGTGGCCGACTTGCGGAGCTGGAGGCCGAGCAGGGTGAGATACCGCATCACGCGTCGGCGCGGAGGGTAGCACGTCGCAGCGGGAACGAGGTTATACTCGCCCCCCTCGTGCCTCCGCGCCTCGAAGCCCCTCGCGAAACGAACGCCAAGGCGATCAGCCCCTACCGCGCTGCCCCGCTTTCGTTTGGCCCGCCCGTCGCGACACACCGCACGAGCAAGCTGGGTCGTGTCGGTTACCTCGTCGTGGGTTCGGTCGCGGCGCTCATCGCGCTCGGGCTGCTGCTCGCGCCGCTCGGGCGCGGCTCGGATCCCGGCCGCTGGGCCTTGGCCGTGCTGCAAGCGAGCATGTTCGGGACCGGCGCGGCCTTCGCGCTGCGCGCCTTCGTGCGCCGCGTCCGTGGTCGCGTGACCGTACACGACGAGGGGATCTGCATCACCAACCATTCCGGGAGCCACGTGTTCTCCTGGGACGACGTGACGGCCATCTGGGCGCGATTCTACGAGCCCGTACGTTCACCCGAGTCGATCGTGCGCCTCGGGGCGCGGGACGGCCGGGTGATCGAGCTGCCGACGGAGCTCGACGGCGCGAAGGACCTCGCCGCGCGGGTGCAAAACGAGACGGCGGCGCGGCTCGTCGCGGAGGCGGAGAGCGCGCTCGACGCGGGGGAGCGGCTCAAGTTTGGCCCGGTGGTGGTCGACGCGTCGGGCATTCATTACGGCGCGAGCGGTTCGCCGTGGAACGACGTGGACGCGATGCAGCTCTCGTTCCGGTGGCTCGAAGTGCGGCTCACGTCGGGTCGTCGGCTCCTCTTGCCGACCGAAGAGGTGCGGAACGTGGGGGTCTTGCTGGCCGTGGCGAAGCGGTTCGGCGTGGGGCGATTGGCGGGCGGGCCGGCTTAACCGCGCATGGAGCCGCGTTTGTCCCGGCGCTTCAGCGCCACGTCCATGATCCGGATCAGAAACAGCCCGCCGAGGAGGGCCCCGTAGATCGCCGGCTCGGTCAGGTCCTTCTTCACCCGCATCACGAAATGGACGATGCCGAGGATCGCGGCCACGTACGCGAGCCTGTGCAATCGTTTCCACCGGGCGAACCCCATCCGCTTGAGGGCCTTGGCCGTCGACGTCGCGGCCAGCGGGACGAGCAGGACGAACGCGACGAACCCCACGAGGATGAACGGCCTCTTCGTGATGTCCGCGGCGATCGCGCCGAGGGCGAGGGACTGGTCGAGGACCGCGTACACCAGGAAATGCGCGCAGACGTAAAAAAAGCCGAGCAGGCCCAAGGTCTTGCGGATGCGGATCGGCCACTTCCAGCCGGTGGCGATCTGGAGCGGCGTCGCGGCGAGCGAGAGGACCAGAAGGACGAGCGCGAGCAGCCCGAGCTGGTTCATTGCCTCGGCGATCGGGTTCGCGCCGAGGTCCCTCCGGGCGGCGCGGATCACGAGGACGACGGCCGGGGCGAGCCCTCCCGTGACGATCGCGGGCGAGAGCCAGCCGAGCTTGCCCGCGCCCCTGGGGATCTCGCTCGCCGCCATCAATAAAACATCCGGAGGTCCATACCCGCGTAGAGGTGCGCGACCTCCTCCGCGTAACCATTGAACATCAGCGTCGGGCGCTTGTCGAGGTCGCCGATGCGCCGCTCCATCGCCTGGCTCCAGCGCGGGTGTGCGACCTCCGGGTTGACGTTCGCGTAAAACCCGTATTCGCGCGGGGCGGCCATGTTCCAGGACGTCTCGGGCTCCTTCTCGACGAGCGCGATCCGCACGATCGACTTGATCCCCTTGAACCCGTATTTCCAGGGCACGACGAGCCGGAGCGGGGCGCCGTTTTGCCCCGGCAGCGATTTGCCGTAGAGGCCCGCGGCGAGCATCGTGAGCGGGTGCTTGGCCTCGTCGAGGCGTAATCCCTCGCGGTAGGGCCATTCGAGCACGTCCGTGAGCTGGAACGGGAGCTGCTCCGGATCCATGAGCGTCGTGAAGGCGACGTATTTCGCCCGCGACGTCGGCTCGAGCCGCTCGATCAGCTTGCCGAGCGGGAAGCCGAGCCACGGGATCACCATGGACCACGTCTCGACGCACCGCATGCGGTAGACGCGCTCCTCCAGCGGGAACCATTTCAAGAGCGTATCGATGTCGATGCGCTGGGGTTTCTTGATCTCGCCCTCGAACACCACGGTCCAGGGGCGAGGCTTCAAGGTCTTCGTGTTCCGCGCTGGGTCCTCCTTGTCGAGGCCGAGCTCGTAAAAATTGTTGTACGTCGTCACGTCCTCGTAGGGCGTGCGAGGTTCGTCCGTCTTGAAAGGATCACGCGCCGCAGCCGAGCCCGGGGGCGCGGGGGGCGGCCCGGGCGTGGGCAGGGCGAGGCCCGGGGGCAGGGGCTCGGCCGTGACGGTCGCGCGGCGGCCGCGGCCCGTGAGCGCGACGAGGCCCGTGCCGAGCGCCGCGGCCGTGCCCACGAAGAGCCCCGCGCTCTTCAGGATCTCGCGGCGGCGCAGGTATCGCGCTTCGGGCGTGATCTCGGAGCTCGGGGGCGGCGGGGGCAGCCTGGCCATGAGGGGATTGTAAACGATACGCGTTGCGACGTCGCGCCCGACGTACGATGATTCGGCGCATGAAGATCTTGGTCTTCGGGGCTTCGGGGCCCACGGGTCGAGAGGTCGTGGCGCAGGCGCTCGACGCGGGCTACGAGGTGCGGGCGTTCGCGCGCAGGCCCGCGGCCGTGGGCGCCTGGTCGCCGCGCCTCGAGCTCGTGCAAGGAGACGTGCTCGAGTGGGGCCACGTGGGGCCGGCGATGCGCGGCGTGGACGCGGTGATCTCGGCGCTCGGGACAGGGAAAGACCTCGGCGAGACGAACCTCTTTTCGGACGGATTCGCCGCCATCTTGTGGGCGATGGCGGAGGCGCGCGTGCGCAGGTTCGTGTGCGTGACGTCGGCCGGGACGATCGAGGACCCGCGGGCGCCATTCTTGTTCCGGACCGCGGGGCGATGGATGTTGCGGAGGGTGATCGCGGATCAACAAAAAGCGGAGGAGCGGCTGCGCGCGAGCGACTCCGACTGGACGATCGTGCGCCCGCCCCGGCTCCTGGACGGCCCGAGGCGAGGCAATTACAAGGTCGAGAAGGACGGGCCCGCCGGCGATTCGTACGAGGTGAGCCGCGCGGACGTCGCCGAGTTCATGGTGAGCGAGCTGATGGCGATGCGCTACGTGCGCGAGGCCGTGGGGATCGGGTATTGAGATGCGAGCCGGAAGCAAGATCGTGCTGGAGACGCAGCCCCTCGGTTTCCCCTGGGTGACGGCCGATCCTTTCCTGTTCTGCGTGCACCACGACGACGCGTACCCCGCGGGCAACGAGCAAATGGGGCCGGAGCGGGTGGGAGGGTCCCGGAGCGGAGCGTATGATCGAGCTCATGATCGTACGGTGCATTCGTCGATGTGGTAGCGGTCGGGTATGGTCGATCCCCTCACCGATGATTTCGCGGCGTGCGCCGAGGCCCTCCGCACGGATCCGGCCTTGATTGAGAGCACCCTGGACGCGAAGCGCTTCTGCCTCCAGCTCCTATCGCGTGGAGATCCGGGGCTCGCACTGGTGCGCTCGGTCGTGCGAGACAGCGGCTACAAGGCGCTGGTTCGCGCGAGCGCCGCGCGCGCCCTGAGCCCCGAGATGGATCCGATCGATGTCGAACATACTTGCTCGCTCTTGCTCTCGGGGAAGATACTCACGCGCTACATGGCAGCGGTGGCCTTGTGCCGCACGGCGTCGCCTGCGTCCGTGGATGCGCTGATCAAAGCCCTCGACGACGACGAGATCTGCGCCGACATGTGGTGGCATTTGTATGTGAGCGACGTGGTCGCGCTGGCCCTCACGCGTATCGGCGGCGTTCGCGCCCCTGCGCTCGATGCTTGGTACGAGAGACGAAGGCGAGAGCTCAGCCTGCCCGATGTGTTCGAGCAGGAGAGGGCAGCCTGCGCCCTCGCGCGGGTCGGAGATGCGCAGGGACGCGCGATTCTGGAGGAGTGCGCCGCGACGGGGAGGGACATGGCGAGCGATGTGCTCGAAGCCCTGTGCGACGGCAGCGAACCGTACTTGTGAGGCGCCTCGCTCGGCTTGCATCGCAGTTGGCTCCCCCGTCTTGACACGGTGTCGGATCGACACTAAGCTTCGTGTACATCCAACACGGACCCGATCATGAGCGTGACCTACCACTACCCGCGCCCGGCGCTCGCCGTGGATTGTGTCGTTTTTGGCCTCGACGAGGAGGATCTCAAGGTCCTGCTCATCCGGCGCGGCATCGAGCCGTTCGCGGGCCGCTGGGCCTTGCCCGGCGGGTTCGTGCGCCTCGACGAGACGCTCGACGAGGCCGCGCGGCGCGAGCTCCGCGAGGAGGCTGGTATCGAGAAGGTGTACCTCGAGCAGCTATATACGTTCGGAGCGATCGATCGAGATCCCCGCGAGCGCGTCGTATCGGTCGCTTATTACGCGCTGGTGAAGCTCTCCGAGCACGCGGTCCGCGCCGCCACCGACGCGCGCGAGGCCGCCTGGTTCGCCATCGACGATTTGCCGAAGCTCGCCTTCGATCACGAGGCCGTCCTCGACAAGGCGATCACGCGCCTCCGCGGCAAGGTCCGGTATGCGCCCCTCGGGTTCGAGCTCTTGCCCAAGAAGTTCACGCTCACGCAGCTCCAGCGCGTGTACGAGAAGGTCCTCGATCAGGAGCTCGACAAGCGGAACTTCCGAAAAAAAGTGCTCTCGACCGGGCTCCTGATCGAGCTCGACGAGGTCGAGCAGGACGTCGCGCACAGGGCGGCGCGGCTCTATACGTTCGACGAGAAGGCGTATCGGAAGCTCGAAAAAGAGGGCTTCTTGTTCGAGGTTTGACGCGAGGGAGGGAGCCATGCGCGAGGACGGGCGATTCGAGGTGGCCGCCGGCAGCGTGACGGGGCGCTCGCACGTCCTCGCCGGCAGACCCAATCAGGACGCATTTGCATTTCGCGCGGACGAGGGCGGGCTCGTCGGCGTCGTTTGTGACGGGTGCGGGAGCGGGGCGCATAACGAGATCGGCGCGGCCATGGGGGCGCGGATCGTCGCTTCCGAGGTCCTGCTCGAGATCACGGCCGGCGCCGCGATCGACGAGGAGGCGACGTTCGAGCGCGTGCGGGAGCGCTCGCTCCTCGCGCTCGCCTCGGCCGCGCAGGCCATGGGCGTCGCCCACGCGCGCGGGATCGCCGAGTTTTTCCTGTTCACCGTGCTCGGCGTGGCGATCTCGGCCGAGCGGGCCGTGGTGTTCGGCATCGGGGACGGGGTCTTCGCGGTGGGGGACGAGATCACGCGCCTCGGCCCCTTTCCCGGCAATGCGCCGCCCTACCTCGGGTATGGGCTCGCGGGGGAGGGGCCGCGGTTCTCGATTCACCGCGTCATTCCCGCGGCGTCCTTCACGTCGGCGCTCATCGGCACCGACGGGGCTGCCGATTACAGCGCGCTCGAAGGCGCGGCGATCCCCGGGGCGCGCGGGGAGCGGGTCCCGCCGCTGCGGAGCTTCTGGTCGGAGGATCGATTTTTTCGGAACGTGGACGCGGTGCGGCGGTCGCTCGCGCTCGTCAATCGTGACGTGACGCGGCCGCTCTGGGACGAGCGGCGGGTGCACAAGGAGCCGGGGCTTCTCGAGGACGATACGACGGTGCTCGTCGTGCGTCCGAGACAGGCGAGCGTCGCCATTTAGCAAGGGGACGGGCGAATGAAGTGGCCGTTCGGGCTCGCCGGGAGGCGAGAGCGGGAGACGTGTGCCATGGATGTGTACATCGACGACAAACGCATTCGCGTGAGCCCGCAGGCCTCGATTGGCAAGGGCGGCGAGGCGGACGTCTTCGACCTCGGCGGGGGCATCGCGCTGAAGCTCTGGAAGGGGCCCGATCATCCGGACGTCGCCGGGGCCTCGGTCGAGGCGCGCGCGGCGGCGGACAGGCTCGCGCTCGTGCAGGAGAAGATGCCGCTCTTCCCGGCGGGTTTGCCCGAGCGGGTCGCCGCGCCGATCGCGCTCGCAAAAGACCGCAAGGGGCGCACGATCCTCGGGTATACGATGCGCCTCGTCGCGGGCGCCGAGCCGCTCATGTGCCTCGGCGAGCCCGCGCGGCGCAGGGCGCTCGGGGGCGAGGCGGCGGCGCGGCTGCTCCGTGACCTCCGCGCGACGGTCGCGGCCGTTCATCGGGCGGGCGCGGTGATCGGCGATTTCAACGACCTGAACGTGCTCGCGCGGGGCGGCGAGGCGCACCTCGTGGACGCGGACAGCTTCCAGTTCGGCTCTTTTCCGTGCCCCGTTTATACCGAGCGGTTCGTCGATCCGCTCCTCTGCGACGCGAGCGCGCCGCGGCCCGCGCCGGTGCGGCCCTTCTCGGCCGAATCGGACTGGTATGCGTTCGCCGTGATGGTGATGGGCACGTTGCTCTGCGTGGGGCCCTATGGCGGGGTGTATCGGCCGCGGGATCCGGCAAAACGTGTCCCCGAAGCGGCGCGGCCGCTCCGGCGAATCACGGTCTTCGACCCGGAGGTGCGGTATCCCAAGCCGGCGATCCCGTACGGCGTTTTACCGGACGACCTGCTGCACGCGCTCTCCGCGATCTTCGAGCGCGACGCGCGGGCGCCGATCTCGCACGTGTTGCTGGAGAACTTGCGCTTTACGAGGTGCGTGTCGTGCGGCGCCGAACACGCGCGGGTGCGGTGTCCTGCCTGCGATCACGGCGTGGCGCGCGAGGTGATCGTCGTGCGGGGCCACGTGAAGGCGACGCGGAGGTTCGAGACGTCGGGCACGCTTCTCGCGACCTCGCTCGTCGGGGACCTGCCGGCGTACGTGGTGCACGAGGAGGGCGTTTACAAGCGGGAGGACGGGGCCGTGATCGCGCGGGGGCCGCTCGACGGGGCATTGCGGCTCTGGGTGCAGGGGAAAACCACGTTCATCGCGCGGCGCGGCCGGGTCGTGGCCCTCGGGGGCGGGGCCTCGGAGGAGGCCCTCACGGTCGACGTCTGTGGCAATGAGCCCGCGTTCGTGGTGAATGAACGATATCGCTGGTTCGTCCACGGAGGGCGCCTCTACCGGCGCGCCGCGCGTCATGCCGGAACGCCCCTCGTGGGCCTCGCGGAGGGCGCGGCGGAGCTCTGGGGGGACGTCCTCGCGGGGCAGACGCGTATCTGGGCCGGCGAGCGGCTCGGCTTCGGGTTTTACCGGGCGGGGGCGGTCTCGGTCGCGTTCACCTGGGACGCCGAGCGCCGCGGGATCCGTGATTCGCTGAAATTGCCCTGGCCGAGCGGGCAGATCGTGGCCGCGGACGCGGTCATCGATGACGACAGGGTATGGTTCTTCATGACGTACGTGCGCGCCGGTCGCGCGATGAACCGGTGCGTGGTGGTGGCCGGGAGCGGCGCATGGCTCGGCGTGGCCGAGGCCGAGGCGGGCGACGGAACGTGGCTCGGATCGATCGCGGGCAAGAAGGCGATCGGGGGCGCGTTGCTCGCGGCCACGGACGGCGGCCTCGTGCGCGTCGAGCTCGGCCCGGGCGGGCCGGCGGAGGCGCGCAGCTTCCCGGACACCGAGCCCTTCGTGCAGGAAGGCGCGCGGATCCTCGCCAGCCACGCGGGGCTCTGGGTCGTGGGGACACGTGAGATCACGAAGCTCGTCATGGGTTGACGAGACAAACGAAGAGGAGACACCTCATGAGACACACCGATCTTCCGCTGCCGGTCTTTTACGATCACAAGAGCGCCGAGCGCTGGGGCCATCACCCCAAGGAGGAGCTGCTCTTCACGGCCGCCGAGGACTGGCGCAGGTCGCTCGACATCAAGCCGGCGGGCGCCGACAGGACGAACGTGCACCTCTTGCTCATCGACGTGCAGAAGGATTTCTGCCACCCCGAGGGCGCGCTCTTCGTGGCCGGCAGGAGCGGGACGGGGGCCGTCGACGACAGCCGCCGCATCGCGGAGTTCATTTACCGGAACCTCGACGTGCTCACGGCGATCACGACGACGATGGATACGCATTTCTCGCACCAGATCTTCTTCCCGTCGTTCTGGGTGGACCGGGAGGGCAAACCCCTCTCGGCGCACCGCGTGATCACCACGCGCGACGTCGACGCGGGCGAGGCGCGGCCGAACCCGGCCGTGGCGAAATGGCTCTGCGGCGGGAACTACCCGTGGCTCGTGAAGCAGGTGCGGCATTATTGCGAGGAGCTCGAGAAGGCCGGGAAGTACACGCTCTACCTGTGGCCGCCGCATTGCTTGCTCGGGAGCGACGGGCACGCGCTCGTGGGGGCGATCCACGAGGCGCGGCTCTTCCACGCGTACGTGCGCGGGGCGCAGTCGTGGGTGGAGGTGAAGGGCGGCAACCCGCTGACCGAGAACTATTCGGTGCTCTCGCCGGAGGTGCTCACGCGCTTCGACGGGCAGCCGCTCGGGCAGAAGAACACGCTCTTTCTGAAGACGCTGCTCGCGGCGGACGCGGTGATCATCGCGGGGCAGGCGGCGAGCCATTGCGTGAAGAGCTCGATCGACGACATCCTCGGCGAGATCGCCTCGGTGGACGCCGCGCTCGCGAGGAAGATCTACCTGCTCACCGATTGCATGTCGGCCGTGACGGTGCCGGACGGCAAGGGCGGGTTCATGGCGGATTTCACGCCCGAGGCCGACAAGGCGCTCGCCAAGTTCGCGGCGGCGGGGATGAACCTGGTGAAGAGCACGGACGAGATCGGGCGCTGGTTGAAATAGAGGAGGTCATCATGAAAAAAGGAAGCGACATCCAGAAGTTGTTCGAGGCGGCGGAGGAGGAAGGGACGCTCTCGCCGGAGGCGCTCGCGGCGCTCGCGGCGATCGACATCGGCGCGCAGATCCAGGCCGGGCTCGGCGTGGGTGTGGACGACGTGCAGGCCTCCGAGGTCGTGCTCGTGACGATCATGCCGGACGACTCGGGGTCGATCCGTTTCTCCGGGAACGCGGACGCCGTGCGGGAGGGGCACAACGCGGTGGTGGAGGCGCTCGCTTCGTCGAAGCAGAAGGACTCGATCCTGGCGCATACGCGGTACCTGAATGGATTCGTGCTTTATCCGTACCGGCCCGTCGCGGAGGCCGAGCGGATGAATACGAAGAACTACGATCCCCTGCTGGGGACGCCGCTCTACGATCAGACGGTGGTGCTCCTCGGGACGGTGATCGCAAAAACGCAGGAGTTCGCGCAGAGCGGGGTGCCCGTGCGGAGCGTGACGTTGATCCTCACGGATGGGGCGGATGAGGGTTCTTGCAAGAGCAAGGCGAGCGACGTGCGCGCGCTCGTGCGGGACATGCTGGCGAGCGAGCAACACATCGTGGCGGCCATGGGGATCGACGACGGGCGTACGCCGTTCCGGGACGTGTTTCGCGCGATGGGGATCGAGGACCGGTGGATCCTGACGCCGCGGAGCGACGCCGGGGAGATCCGGCGCGCATTCCGGATGTTCTCGCAATCGGCGATGCGCGCGAGCCAGCACGCGGGGTTCTCGCGGGCGGCGGCGGGAGGGTTCCTCGGGTAGGTGGGGGCTTGTCAAGAGGGGCCGAGCCGTGCTGGGATGCGCCGCGCGCGAGGGAAAGGACAAACCATGCACGGCACATTCGTTTGGAACGAGCTGACGACGACGGACGTGGAGGCCGCGAAGGCGTTTTACGCGGAGACGCTCGGCTGGACGTTCGAGGAGTTCCCCATCCCCGAGGGGCGTTACTGGGTCGCGAAGTCGGGAGATCGGATGGTGGCGGGGCTCGGCGGGATGGAGGTCGGCGCCATTCCGGACGCCAAGGACTCGTACTGGTTCTCGTTCGTCGGGGTGGACGACGTGGACGCGTGTGTCGCGAAGGCCGTGGCCCGGGGCGCCACCATCGTGCGGCAGCCGGTGGACATGCCAAACGTCGGGCGCGTCGCGATCGTCCGTGATCCGACGGGCGCGGCGATGGGCTGGATGAAAGGGCTCTAGTCCATTACGCGTTCATTGATTCACGTGACGACGCTGCTGCGGCGTCCTGTCCTCACCTGATGACGAGAGCCCTCACCCGCGGCGCTTCGCAATGAGCCCGGACGCCGAGCGTTGACCGCGAGAGCGATCCTCCTGTATAGGATCTCCGCCCCGCGCCGCTGGATGCATTCGAGAGCGGGGCAGGAAAGGTTCTGGAGAGATGAGCGGCGAGAAGTCCCGTCCTGGCAAGCCGAACGGTAAGTATTTCGGGTTCGGCGAGAGACCCTTCCTCAAGGGTGCAGGGACCAGGTCACCGGAGGCGTGGTTCCTGGGCACCAAAGCCGAAAACGCGGACGAGCTCGAGAAGCTCATCGTGGAGGCCATCCGAGACCATTCCTTCTGGAGGCGGAACTTCCATCCCCAGGACCCCACGCACATCACCGAGCAGGCCAAGCGGCACCCTTCCTACCTCCACGCGATGGACTCGTTGAAGGACAACCTGCGGTCGCTCATGTCGTTCCTCAAGAAATCGGTGCCCTTCTTCAGCGGCCGCTATCAGGGGCACATGAACTGGGATACGTCGCTTCCCAGCATCCTGGGTTATTTCGCGGCGATGCTCTACAACCCCAACAACGTCGCGTTCGAGGGGTCGACATCGACGACGATCCTGGAAATGATCGTGGGCGACGACCTGTGCCGGATGCTCGGCTACACCGTCCCGGAGGACGACGACGTCGCGAAGGGGATCGTGAGGCCCTGGGGACACATCACCAGCGGCGGGACCGTGGCCAATATCGAGGCCATCTGGTCGGCGAGGAACCTGAAGTTTTATCCGCTCTCGCTCCGCGAGGCATTGAAGGCCGAGCCCTCCCTGTCGACGGCGCGCGACATCGAGGTGAACACGTGCGACGGCAGGCGCGCGCCCATCGCCACGCTCGACGCGTGGTCGCTCCTGAACCTCAAGGTGGACGACGTCCTCGCGCTGCCCGCGCGCCTCACGGAGGAGTACGGCATCTCGAGCGATACGATCACCAAGGCCATGTCGGGTCACTCGCTCCAGCACCTGGGGATGCAGGAGCTCTGCAGGCGTTGCGGGGCCGACGTGCCCGCGTCGCCGGTGCTCTTCGTCCCCGCCACGAAGCACTACTCGTTTCCGAAGGCTGCGGCGGTGCTGGGCATCGGCTCGGCCCATGTCATCGATGTCCCCGTCGATTGCGACGCGCGGATGAGCCTGGCCGCGCTGGAGAAGATGCTGCGGGATTGCCTCGAGGAGCGGCGGCCCGTGTACACGGTGGTGGCCGTCATCGGCAGCACGGAGGAGAGCGCAGTGGATCCGCTCAAGGGGGTCCTCGAGCTGCGCAACAAGCTCCAGAAGGAGGGCCTGTCGTTCACGGTCCACGCGGACGCCGCGTGGGGGGGATATTTCGCCTCGATTCTTCGGCCCGACGAGGGGCCGCGCCCGAGAGACGAGCGCGCCGGTCCGGCGCCCGAGATCGGGATGAGTGGCTACGTCACCTCGCAGTTCTCGGCGCTCGGCCGGGCGGACTCCATCACCGTGGATCCGCATAAATCGGGTTACATCCCTTATCCGGCCGGGGCGCTCTGCTACCGCAATTCGGCCATGCGCGACATGGTGACGTTCAAGGCGCCCTACATCGTCCACGGTGAGGCCGAGCCTAACGTGGGTATTTACGGGCTGGAGGGCTCCAAGCCGGGCGCGGCGGTGGCGGCGGTGTACCTGAGCCACAAGGTCATTCGACCTACCCGGAGCGGATACGGGCAGATCCATCGGAGGGCGCTGTTCAATTGCAAGAGGTTCTACGCGAGGCTCCTCAGTATGGCGGTCCCGGAGGATAGGTTCGTCATCGTCCCGGTCCCGCGGCTGCCCGCCGAGGTCACGGGCGGCGAGGTGGAGGCCGAGCTGCGATTCATCCGTGAGCGGATCGATGGACGCAGCGTCGACGAGCTCCTGTCCGACCCGGAGGCGATGGCGCTCCTGCCCGAGATCGGGCCCGATCAGAACATCCTGACCTACGCCGTGAACTTCAAGCACCCGGACGGGTCGCTGAACACGAACCTCGACCTGGCCAATCGATTGAACAAGGCGATCTACGATCGCCTGAGCCTCGATCCCGGTGACGACATCTACGGCTATCGAATGATCGTGAGCACGACGGACCTCAGCGAGGAGCACTACGGGAGAGTCTTCATCGACGATTACAAGCGACGCCTCGGGGTCTCCTCGTCCTCCGGCACCACGGTGACGGTGCTCAGGTCCACGACGATGGAGCCGTGGATCCTGGAGACGCCCGAGGGGTCGATGCTCGACGTGCTGGAGAACGAGCTGCGGGACGCGATCTTCAAATCGATGATGCGCGACTCGATGTTCCAGATCTTCGAAGAGATCGACACCAATCGGGACGGGGTCCTCGACGTGGCCGAGGTGATGGCCAAGTTCCGGGAGAAAGGTTATGCGGACGTCGAGATAGACGAGTTCTTGCGCCTGTGCGACATCGACAGAAGCGGAACCGTGACCATGGACGAGTTCCTGGGGGCATTCTCGCAGTTCGTGGCCAAGGGGGCGCTCACCGTCGGCAGGTGACGCGGCTGCCCCTGCCGTCAGCCCCCGAACGCCCCGAACCGCCGCACGCCCGCACGAAAAACCAGGATCGAGGCGACCGCGGCGGACGCCGCGTACGCCCATTGCACGGCGAGGCCCCGGAGCGCGGTCTCCAGATCCACGAGCCCAATCACGACCTCCACGGGAAAACCGAGGGTGTAGCGGAAGGGCAATGCCTCGGCCACGCCGCGCACCCAGCCGGGGAAGAGCTCGAGCGGGACGACGTACCCGGAGAGCAACATGAACGTGATGAGCCAGAGCTCGAACACGCTCGTGGAGCTCTCCAGGAAAAACGCGAGCGAGCCGATGATGGCCATCGTGAAGAAATTGATGAGCCACGCGCCGAGGAGAGAGGCGAAAAAGATCACGAGCAAGGGGCCGCTCCGCGTGAGGTCGGCATACACGACGGCCACGACCACGACCGGCAGGCATAACGCGGCGCGGAGCGGCAGGGCCGCGAGGTTCTCGGCGCTGTACATCCAGAGCGGGTGGATCGGCTTCAGGAGGCGCTGCGAGAGCGTGCCCTGGCGGATCTCCTGGTTCATCTCCCAGACGAGCCACGAGCCCGTGACCTGACGGACGACGAGCGCGGCCAGGAAATACCCCACGAACTCGCCCGGACCATAACGACCCACCGGCGCCTCGCTCGCGACGGCCGTCCAGATCGAGAGGCTGACGAGCGGCATCGTGGTCGTCAGCATCCAGATGACGAGCTCGGCGCGATACGCGAGCGCCGCCGAGAAGCCCACCCGCAGGAGCGTGGGATAGGCCCCGAGCACGCTCATTTGGTGGCCCCGGCCGGCTCCTCCGCGGGCCGCGCGAAGAGATCACGCATGACCTCCTCGAGCGGCGGATCCTCGATCGTGAGGTCACTCGGGTCCGCGCTCGCGACGAGGTGGCTCACCGCGTCGCGCACCTCCGATTGGGGCACGCGCAAGACGGCCCGCGTCCCCTCGAGCTCGACGACCCCCCCGACCCGCTCGAGGGCCGCGCGATCCGGCGGCGTGGCGAAGACGAGCACGATACGTTTGTCGGGGCGGATCGTCCTCACCAGCGTGGCGAGGTCGCCGTCGTAGCGGAGCTTGCCCTTGTCGATGACGATCACGCGCGGGCAGAGGCTGGCGACGTCGTCCATGTAATGGGACGTGAGCAGCACCGTGGCGCCGCGCTTCTCGTTGTATTTGCGGATGAAATCACGCACGACGAGCTGCATGGAGACGTCGAGGCCGATCGTGGGCTCGTCGAGGAAGAGGATGCCGGGCCGGTGCAGGAGCGCCGCCGCGAGCTCGCATTTCATGCGCTCGCCGAGCGAGAGCTGGCGCGTCGGCTTCTTCGCGAGGGCGCCGATGTCGAGCAGGGACTCGAGCTCACGCAGGGTCTCGGCGTAGGCCGCGTCGGGGACGCCGTAAATGGCGCGGTTCAGGTCGAACGTCTCGGCGGGCGGCAGGTCCCAGAGGAGCTGCTGCTTCTGGCCCATGACGAGCGTGATCGCCCGCAAGAAGCCGGGATCACGCTCCCGCGGCGCGTGGCCCGAGACCGTCACCTCGCCGCTCGTCGGGTGCAGCAGGCCGGCGAGGATCTTCAAGGTCGTCGTCTTGCCGGCGCCGTTCGGGCCGAGGAAACCGACGCGCTCGCCGGGCTCGATCGTGAACGAGAGCTCCTCGACCGCGCGCACTTCCTTGTACGTGCGGCGGAAGACGCTGCGCAGCGCGGCCGCGAGCCCGGCCGGGCGCTCGTGGACCCGGTAGACCTTCGTGAGTGCGCGGACCACGACGGCGGCGTTCATGGGCGGCGGAGGGTAGCACCCCGAGGCAGATGGGTTAGCCTCGGTAGCGGCCGTACATGACCGACTACAAGGCGAACCCTCCGTTCTCCGGCCCCCTCAGCGAGGCGCCGACGGGCCTGGTCCTTCCGAGCGCGCCGGGTGATCGCATCGCGGGCCGATACACGTTGCTCGGCCTGCTCGGGGTCGGCGGCATGGGCAGCGTCTACCGCGCCCGCGACGAGGAGCTCGAGGAGGTCGTCGCCCTCAAGGTGCTGCGGCAGGACCTCGTGAACGAGCCCGGGATGCTCGAGCGATTCCGCCGCGAAGTGAAGCTCGCTCGCCGCGTCACCCACAAGAACGTGGCCCGCGTCTTCGACATCGGCGAGCACGGCGCCGACAAGTTCCTGACCATGGAATACGTCGAGGGCGAGCCGCTCCACGCGCTCGTCGCGCGGCAAGGCGCGATGTCGGTGGCGCGGGTCGTCGAGATCGCGACGTCGATCTGCGCCGGGCTCGCCGCCGCGCACGCCGCGGGCGTCATCCACCGCGATCTGAAGCCCGAGAACGTGCTCATGGCGAGGGACGGCCGCGTGGTGATCACCGATTTCGGCATCGCGCGGATGCACGAGGGCGACGGCGCGCGGACGCAGGCCGGCGCGGTGATCGGGACACCGGCGTACATGGCGCCCGAGCAGGTGCAGGGGCTCGAGGGCATCGACGCGCGCGCCGACATCTACGCGCTCGGCGCGATGCTGTACGAGCTCTTCACGGGCGAAAAGGCCTGGCGAGGGGACTCGATCGTGAGCATCGCCGCCGCGCGCCTCCTGCAACCGCCGCCGGATCCGCGGGTGAAGCGGCCCGATCTGCCGACGGCGTGTGGGACGATCGTCCTCAAGTGTTTGGCGCGGGATCGCGACGAGCGGTATCGCGCGGCCGACGAGGTCGCCGAGGAGCTCGCGAGCTTGACCTTGCCGGCCATGAACAAGCTGCCCGTGAACACGCTCGTGGCGAACACGGGGGCGCCGAGCGCGGGCACGCCGACGCCCGCCGCGCAGACGTCGCCGGGCGAGAAGACGGTCGCGGTGCTGCCGTTCCGCAACGGCGGGCCGCCGGACGACGCGTACCTCGCGGAGGGGCTCACCGACGATCTGATCGACACGCTCTCGATGACGCGTGGCCTGAAGGTCCGGCCGCGCGGCGTGGTGATGCGCTTCAAGGGTGTCGATCAAGATCCACGCGAGATCGGGCGCGAGCTCGGCGTGCAGGTCGTCGTCGAGGGCAACGTGCGCAGGACACCCGCGGCCATGCGCATCAGCGCGCGCGTGCTCAGCGTGGCCGATGGATTCCAGCTCTGGGCGAAGCGCTTCGACCGGCCGGAGAAGGACCTCTTCGTCGTGAACGACGAGGTGGCGAAGGCGATCGCCGACGCGCTCACGGTCGACATGGCGCAGCCCGCGCGTGAGTCGCCGACGGATCCCGTGGCCGTCGAGCTCTACCTCAAGGCGCGCGTCGAGTACCGGAAGTTCTGGGTGCAACACGTGCGCGAGGCGGTGAAGCTGCTCGAGCAGGCGCTCGAGCGCGCGCCGCAGGACCCGACGATCCTCTCCGGGTACGCGAGCGCCCTCGCGCGGATGTCGTTCTTCAGCGGGGAGAACGCGGCGCTCGCGAAGCAGGCCGCCGACCGCGCGCTCGCCGTGGCGCCGCACCTCGCGGAGGCCCACCTCGCCATGGCGCACAGCCTCTTCCAGATCGGCGAGGTGGTCGAGTCGGTGCGGAGCGCGCGCCAGGCCATCACGCGCGCGCCCGCGCTCGCCGAGGCGTACGGGCTGCTCGGCATGATCCTCTCGGAGTCGGGGCCGCTCGACGAGGCGCGGCGCCTCCTCGAGACGGCGCTCTCGCTCGACCCCGCCGCGCCCTCCGTGGCCCGGAACCTCGCGCGTGTGCTCGTGCTGCGCGGCGACTGGGACGGCATGTTGAAGCTGCTCGACTCGGTGCGGACGCTCGAAGGCGAGTTCGCCTATTTCGCCGGCCTGACGCGGTACGCGATGTGGTTCCGCGACGAGAAGGTCACGCAGGTCGTCGTCGAGCGGCTCCGGGACATCAAGACCGAGTCGCCGATCCAGATGGCCATCCGCGACGCGTTGCTCGAGAAGATCTCGCCCTTCGACTCGCCGGTCTTCCAGGAGGCGATGGCGAGCCGCGAGGGCGGATGGAGGCGGAACGCGTACTTCCGGCAGGTCGAGATCGAGCTCGCCGCGTACGTGGGCGACCACGCGCGCGCCCTGAGCTCGCTCTTGCCCTGCGCGCAGGTCGGGCTGATCGATCTGCTCTGGATGGATCGTTGCCCGCTGCTCGAGACCTACCGCGCGACGCCCGAGTTCCAGAGGGCCCGCGGGATCGTGGACGAGCGGGTGGCGCGGCTGCTCGAAGCGTACCGCGAGGGTCAACTCGGCGAGCGGAAGAGCGCGAGCACGCCCGCGTAGAGCTCCAGCCGCGACGGCTTGCCTTCACGCGGGCTGATCTCGAAGGCCGCGTGCATGCCCGCGATCGGGAGGTCGCCGAAGCGCTGGCGCAGGACACGCGCCTCGGCGTCGGGCGCGCCGTGCAGGCCGGCGCCGCGGCCCGCGCAGCTCAGGTAGAGCGCGAAACGTGGCGCCGCGCCGAGCGCGTTTTTCATGACCACGCGCGCCATCGTCTCGAGCTCGCTGCGCGCCGTCTGCGCGTCCCGCACGGCGAAGCCCATACGCATCCCGGGCCGCGCGCCTTCGCCGATCATCACCGCGCGCCGCGCCGGATCGATCCCTCGCACGGGCCGGATCACGAAGCGCGGGCGCCCGTCCTCGCCGACATCGTCCGGCTCGGCGAGCGCGGCGAACACGAGCGGCGAGGGCGCGCCCGGAGTGTTCGCCGAGGGCGCGCAACGCGACAGCTCGTCGAGCGCGGCGCGCCCGCCGAGCCGCAGCACCAGGCCCGCGCTGACCTCCTCGATCGGGTGGAGCTCCGACACGAGCCGGCACGCCGACGAGGCCGCGACGATCGGCGCCGCGAGCCCCTTGATCGCCATGCCCACGGCGCGCCCCGTGCGCTCCTCGCCCTCGGCCGTGACCACCATCCCCGAGGCGCCCACCGTGCCGCCGCCGAAGACACGCGCCGACGGCGCCGCGTCCGCGATCCCGTCGAGCAGGGAGACGTCGAAGCCCTCGGTCGTGTGGAAGACGAGCGCCGAGCCGGGGCGCGCGCCGAGGGCTCGTCCGATCGACGCGCCGAGGGCGCGCGGCGGTTCTTCTGCGTCGCCGAGCGCGAACGGCGTCGCCTGTCCGCCGCTCCACAGGATGCCGCTCACGGCCGCGACCCCTTCGAGCTCGGAGCGCTCGGAGAGCACGCCGGCGCCGGGGACGATCACGGTCGGTACGCCTTTCCATGCGGCCGCGACGCGGGGAGCGAGCGCGCGGAGTTGCGCCACGAGAGGGCCGGTGACGAAGACGAGCCCACCGGCGGGGGAGGTGACCGCGCCGCGGATCTCCCGCAGCACACGGCTGAGCCCATCGGGCGACGACACGCTCGTGCAGAAGCTCCGCGCTGTCATGTTGTTTGGCGAGGGAGTCTACCCGAGCGGACGGCCCTCTCGACAGGGGGGCCCTGGGCGGATTATCGTCGGAAAGAGTACGAGCTCTCCACGATGGGCACACCGCACGACCGGGCCGATGCATTGCGTCAGAACGAGGCGCCGACGCTCCGAGGGCGGTGGCCGGTGCGGTCCGCCGCGCGGACGGACGTCGGCAAGCATCGGAAGAGCAACGAGGACGCCTTTTTCCACGACGACGAGCTCGGGCTCTACATCGTCGCGGACGGGATGGGCGGGCACGCGGCGGGGGAGGTCGCGAGCCATCAGGCGGTGGACACGATCCACGGGATGGTGAAGCAGGGCCTCGGGACGCTTGGCCCGATCGACGGGGAGCTCGACGAGGCGCAGGCGCGGGCGGCGTGCCGGATCATGGAGGGGGCGATCCAGGCGGCGACGTACCTGATCTACGCGATGGCCGAGCTCGAGCGGGACAAGCTCGGCATGGGCACGACGATCAGCGCGGCGCTCTTGCTTGGCCGATCCCTCGTGACGGGGCAGGTGGGTGATAGCCGCATCTACCAGATCCGCGACGGGGCCGCGGTGCAGCTCACCGAGGATCACACGTTGCTCGCGTGGCAGATCAAGCAGGGTCTCTTGACGCCCGCGGAGGCGGCGAAGGCGACGCACAAGAACGTGATCACGCGCGCCGTGGGCAACCGGGACTACGTGGAGGTGGACACGGCGGTGATCCCGGTGCGCCTCGGGGACCGGTACCTGCTCTGCTCGGACGGGCTGCATGGATACTTGAACACCGAGGAGATCCCGGCGATCGCGGAGACGGGTGGCCTCGACGCGGTGACGCGGTTCCTCGACCTCGCGAACGGGAGAGGCGGCAAGGACAACATCACCGCCGTGCTCGTGGAACTTGTCTGATTTCGAAGTCGTCCGTTTTGTTGACCCTTCTCTCCATCATCTGATACCCGCCGACATCGAAGGCACGTGACGCGGTCCGAGCGTTCACGAGGCGGAGGTTGATTCGATGAAGAGGCGATCGATGCGGAGGCGGGTCGGCGTGATCATGGGCGGGTCGTCGTCGGAGCTTTCCGCCGGGCACGCTGTCGCGGAGGCGCTGTCGGCGCGGGGCCACGAGGTGGTGCGCGTGTCGCTCGGCGAGAGTTACGGCCCCGACCTCGCGTCCGTGGTGCAAAAAGCCCGGATCGACGTGGCCTTCCTGGCCCTCTCGGGCCGCCTGGGCGAGGACGGCTGCGTGCAGGGGATGCTCGAGCTGCTCCGCATCCCGTACACGGGCTCGTCGGTGCTCGCGAGCGCGCTGGCGATGGACAAGCTGAAGGCGAAGGAGATGTTCCGCCTGCACAACGTGCCGACGCCGCCGTACTACACGGTGGCGGTCGACGCGGACCTCTCGGACCTCGAGGGCCAACACGGCTCGTTCGGGTACCCGGCGATCGTGAAGCCGCGCGGGGAGGGTTCGAGCCAGGGCGTGTCGCGGGTGACGAACCTGGCGGAGCTGCGGGCCGCGCTGGAGCAGGCGTTCGAGTACGACGACATCGCGCTCGTGGAGCGGTTCGTGACGGGCGTGGAGATCAACGTGGCCATCCTCGACGGGCAGGTGCTCGGTTCGGTGGAGGTGGCGACGCCGAAGGCGATGCTGGAGGGCCCGAACGCGGAGCTCGTGAAGGTGGTGCTGTCGCCGCAGCGCGAGCGTGGCGTGCAGAACCTGGCGGAGCGCGCGGCGCGGGCGCTCGGCTGCACGGGCGCGGTGCGGGTGGACCTGCTCGTGACGGCGGGCGAAAACGAGTACGTGCTCGAGGTGAACACGCTGCCGGCGCTCGCGCCGGACGGCCTGCTCGCGCGCGCGGCGGCGGCGAAGGGTTACGACTTCGGCGCGCTCTGCGAGGCGGTGCTCGACAGCGCGAAGCTGAACCAGCCGGCGCGGCGCAAGCCCCCGGTGGACGCGATCGCGACGGCGGGCTTCCGTCAGGCGACGGCGCCGGTCGCGATGATGAAGTCGGTCGGCTGATCCCCGCCTCTCTCCCCCGAAAATCGTCCCTCTTCCCCCTCGCCCCGCGGCGAGGGACGCGGCTCATCGTGACGCGAGGGTGTCGTCCTCGCGGCCGAGGCCCCTGGTCACCGTGACGCGTGGCCGTCGCCGCGTGCCGAGGGGCGCGCGTCACCTTTACGCGAGGGTGTCGCCCCGCGGCGAGGGACGCGCGTCATCCTGACGCGTGGGTGTCGTCCTCGTGGTCGACGTGCCTGGTCAGCGTTACGCGTGGGTGTCGCCTCGCGTCGAGGGCCGCGCGTCATCGTCGCGCGCGACCCTCGCCTCGCGCCGACCCCCTCGGTCATCGATTTTCGGCCTCCCCAGCGTCCCGAAGAGCCAGTCGCAGAGCGGGAACGTGATGTTGAAGTTCTCGTGCGCCATGCGGCCGAGGTCGTGGTGGAGCGTGTGCCGCTTGCGCAGGGCGCGGACGAGGGGGCTCCGCGTGACACGTGAGCCCTCCGGCAGGTGGTAGGCGAAGTGCAACCACTCGTAGGTCAGGAAGTACGACATCGCGGTGGCCACGAAGAGCCAGCCCGTGTTCGGCGTCGCGACGGCGAAGAGCAAGAGCGCGACCGGTAAGGCCACGCCGCCGAGGACGACGAGCAACATCACGGGGGGGAAGAGGACGATCGAGAAGTCGGCCGCCGTGTCGCAGGCCATCGCCTCGTGCGTGAAGTAACGATGGTGGCGCAAGGTGTGGCGCTCGTAGAGGATCGCGAGGAGCTTCTTGCGGCGGTGCATCGGGCCGCGGTGCACGAGGTACTCGACGAGGTTCGCGAAGAGGAAGGTCGCCGGCACGACGAGCGCTTCGAGGAGACGGACACGCTCGACGCGAGAGAGGGCGAAGGTGACGGCGGCGAGCGAGGCGAGGCTCGTGAACACGAAATGCGCCCAGCCGGACGCGCGCGTGCCCGGCCTTCGTTCCGCGCGGTCCTGGCCGCGGAAGGCGAGCACGTGGGGTGGGGGCATGCGGAAAGTCTAAAACGCAGACGCGGAGTTTCGCTCTGTTTCCGGAGGCTTTCGCAGGCGGATGCTCCGGACGAACGGGCGCGGAGACGACGGCCCGCCTCGGACGCTCTCGTCGCGCCGTCGTTCGTGCTAGGTTCGCGCGAAATGGAGCGGCACGAGCTCGAGGGTTTGACGCGGGAGGAGCTGATCGCGCTGGCAGAAGAGCTCGGCGTGGCTCGCCCGCGCTCGCTCACGGTGCCGGAGCTCGTGGACGAGATCGTGACGCGCACGGCGCGGAGCGAGCGAGACCGCGCGCGATCCCGCGGATGGATGGGGCGAGCGAGGGACCTGCTCGCCGGGGTGATCGAGCGAGGTCTGCACCTGCCCGACGTGGTGAGCTCGGTGCGAAGCACGCCCGCGCCGGCCAAAGGCTGGCCGACGGCGCCGCCGCCCCTCGCGACGGTGACACTCGCGGAGATCTACGCAGCGCAGGGCTTCGTGGACAAAGCGATCGGGGTGCTCGACGAGGTGCTCGCGCGGGAGCCCGAGCACACGGAAGCACGCGTGCTGCGGCAACGGCTGACCACCGGAGAGGTACACGAGGACGCCGTGACCACGCCGATCGAGGCGGAGGCGGAGGCGCAAACGCAGGCGGAGGCGGAGGCGCAAACGCAGGCGGAGGCGGAGGCGCAAACGCAGGCGGAGGCGGAGGCGATCGAGGAGGCGGAGGCGGAGCCGGTCGCGCCGGTCGCGATCGCGAAGGCGCTCGTGGAGGCGGAAGCGGAGGCGATCGCGGAGGCCGCAGCGGAAGCGGAGCTCGAGGCCTGGTCGGCGCCCGAGGCGGATGCGATCGACGAGCTGCCGCTGCCCGAGCGGTACGACGTCGACGAGGTCGTGGCCATCGCCGTCGATCCCGCGACGATCTACCTCTACTGGGAGGTGCGCCCCGTGAGCCTCGCGCGCGCGCGGGCCCGGCACGCGGGCGGCGCGCTCGTGGTGCGCATGGTCCAGGTCACCCCGAGCTGGGATGGTCCGATCCTCGAGCAGCGCGATCTGCACATCGACGCGCTCTTCGGCGACGCCTACCTGCGCAACCTGCGGCCGGGATCAAACGTACGCGTGAGCATCGGCTGGCTCGCGCACGGCGCCTTCGAACCCTTCGCCATCGGCGCCGAGGTCATGACGTCGCGGAGCGAGCCCACCACGTCGGTCTCGCTCCGCGTCGCGCGATGGTCACCCGAGCGAAGCACGTCGGGGCCGGTCGGAGCTGCGGGCGAAGAGCCCACGCGCGCCCACGTCGCTGGGCCCGCGCCCGCCGAGATCGAAGCGATGCTCGGGCCGATCCTCGCGGGCCCCTCGGCCGGCGCGCCGACGACGGGCGGGGCCGGGCGGTTCGAGGCGATCGGCGAGCGTGTCCCCACGCTCGATTTCGGAGACCGCGGCGCGCCCGCAGGCGCCACGAGGCCAGGCGCGCAAGCACGCGGCGGATCGAGCGAGTGGCCTCGCGGCGGCGCGAGCGAGCAGGTTCGTCCCGGGACACGCGAGCGGTAGATCGAGAAGAAATCGTCGGGTCGTACGCAACTCGTCGCGGCGCGCGTCGATGTACGCGCATGACCCATCGAGCTCGCTCCGAAGTACGGTTTTCGTCTCCGCTCGCCCTCGCCGCCGCGCTCGTCGCGCTCTTGCGAGCGGCGCCGGTTCACGCGGCGTCGACGTTGCCCGACGACGACTGGTCGTTCCAGGCCGCCGCGGATCTCGACGACGCGATGGCCCACGAGCTCTGGAGCGACGGCGCCTCGGGAGGATCGCTCTGGGTGTCGTTGCAGGCGTCGTTCGTGCGTCGCGACGAGGGGCGGAACGATCTCGGCGTGATGGTGCTCGTGGGTGTCCCGATCGAGCGGATCTCCGAGTCCGCAGACGCGCGCCGGGCACGCGCGCGCCTCGCCAAGGTCGCGGCCGATCCGGCGCCGAGCCCGGAAGTCCCCCAGGCGCCCACGCCGCCGCCGGAGGTGCCGCGTGTGGCGCCCGCGCTCTTGATCTCGCCGGCCGTCGCGCGCGCCGTCGTGTCGGCGGCGATCGAGCATGCGCGCCTCGAAGAACACGTCGCGCGGATCGACCGCGTGGCTTCGCGGGCACGCGCGTCGGCCCTGTTGCCCGAGCTTCGGCTGCGCGTGACGCGCCTGCTCGACGAGGCGCGCGCGCTCGCGCCGACGGAGTACGACCCGGAGCGCGTCACGGCCTCCGGCGGATCGAGCCTGTGGCTGGAAGCGCGCGCGACGTTCAAGCTCGATCGGCTGGTGTTCGCGGATGAAGAGGTCGCGCTCGAGCGGCTGCGCGAGGAGCGCGCCGCGGCGAGGCACAAGCTCGAGGCGCGCGTGCTCGACGCGCTCTTCGCCTGGCAACGCGCGCGCGTGGTGCGAGACGATCCGGCGGAGGATCCCGAGGCGCGAGCGCGCGCAGAGCTCGCGGTGATGGAGGCGGAGGCGACGCTCGATGTGCTGACGGGGGGGTTCTGGTCGCGGTGGAAGACGTCGCGGCTCGGCGAGGATGCCGCGACGGCGCGGTGATCAGAGGATGTCGGACGAGAGCTTCACCCACCGCTCGGCCGTGCCGACGTCGCCGTCCTTGTCCTTGACGCTGGCCTTCACGAGCAGCGTCTTGCCGAGCAGCGCCTCGACGTCGGTCGCGCCGTCGATCTGGAAGCGCAGGCCGTAGAGCTTGCAGTAGCCGCCCTCGGCGGGGTCGAACGTGAAGATCACGGTGAACGGGTTGATGTCGAGGTCGAGCTCGTCGACGTGGCCCGTCAGCGTCGTGATGCTCCCGGACTGGCGCAGATTCTTCATGCGCAGGGCGACCCAGATGTGATGGCCGCCCTGCGGGCCGGCCTCGATCTGCGCGAGGTCGTAGTCACTCGTGGGCAGATAATCGGCCTGGCCCTTGCCGATGAAGAGGGCAGGGGGGCCGTCGTTCGGCTTGCAGATGTCCGTCTTCCCCTTGGACCAGCCCGTGTTGTAGTCCTCGAGGTTCGCGGGACTCACGTACACCGCGCCGCAGACGCCGCCGGTGCACGTCTGCGGCGCCTCGCACTTCGGCGCCGAGGAGCCCGCGCACGCAGCGGCGAGGTCGACACGCAAGAGGAGCGTGCGGCCCGCGCGGATCGTGCTGCCGGCCGAGCGGACGACGAGCGGGCTGTTCGTGCTGCCGAAGGCCTCGATCTCGACGTCGACGTCGTCGCCGTCCGCGAGATCCGAGAAGCCGATCTCGAGCGGCATCTCGAAGGGCGACGCGCCGTCGGAGAAGAGCTCGTCGTCGCTGACGACGGCGCCGTTGACCTTGCGGATCACGTGCAGGCGCAGGACGTCGACGCCGACGCGTAGATCACTCGTGACGCCGACGACGAGGCCGCCCCGCAGCGGCTCACCGCCGCCGGAGCAGGCTGGGACGAGGAGGAGGAGCGTGAGGAGGGAGAGAAGGCGGATGACGATACCCATGTCGGACCTCGCGATGCGGCAACGATGCGAGGGGGTATGGGCGCGCCGTTTACTCGATGCCTTCGATGGCCGCGAGGAACTTGTCGGCAGGCACGAACTCGGTGAACCGCTTCCGCTCCTTGCCGGTCGAGTCGAAGATGACCACCGTCGGAAGCCCAACCACCCCGTACTTCTTCTTCACCTGCTCCACCTGCGGATCCTCGTCGTCGGTCGCGTCGAACTTGACCGCGACGAAGTTGCCCGTCTTTTCCATGACGCGTGGATCGGAGAAGGTGTGCTTCGTGAACTCTTTGCAAGCGCCGCACCAGTCGGCCGTGAAGTCGACCATGAGGGGTCGCTTCTCGCGTTGCGCCTTCTCCGTCGCGTCCTTCTCCGAGTGCTCCCACATGAGGAGCTTCTTCGCGGGCTGACCCGGCGCCGCGTTCGCGTCCGCCACGATGTGCGGCATCTCGGGCGGCAGCTCGACGCTGACCCAGAGGACGAAGCCACCCGCGGTCGCCGCGACGATGCCGAGCGCCTTGCGGATCTTCACGCCTACGCCGCCGTCGCTCCAGTCGAGGTGGATCGCGCCGAGCAGGATGCCGAACAGGATCGCCGCGCCACCCGCGACCATGAACACCGTGTCATGCCGTGCCACCTTGGTCATCGCCGGGATGGCGTAACGCAGGAAGTAGAGGGCGCAGACGAGCAGGACGGTGCCGAAGAACGACTTCACGGCGACCATCCACTTGCCGCCCTTCGGCAAGCCGACCGCGAACGCGCCGACGAGGAAGAAGGGCAAGCCGAGGCCGAGCGCGTAGCAGAAGCCCACGAGCGCGCCGAGCACCACGCTCTGCGTCTTGCCGATCCAGAGGAGCACGCCCGTGAGCACGGGGCCGGTGCAAGGCGCGGCGATGAGGCTGCTCACGAGGCCGAGCGCGAAGGCGCCGCCGTAGCCGACGCCGCCGACGCTGGAGAGGCGCTGCATCAAGCCCTCGGGCAGCGTGAGCTCGAAGGCGCCGAACATGGACGCGGCCATCGCGCCCATCACGAGCGCGATCCCGACGTTGACCCACCACTTCTGCAGCGCCGCGCCGAAGAGGCCTCCCGTGAGCGCAGCGCCGACGAGCAGCGTGGTGAAGAGGACCGCGATGCCCATGACGAACGAGAGCGAGAGCAGCACGGCCTGCTTGCGGCTCGACGCCTGCTTGGCCCCGAAGACGCTGACCGTGATCGCGATCATCGGGTAAACGCAGGGCGTGAGGCAGGTCAAGAGCCCGCCGACGAACGCGCCGACCGCGCCGCCGACGAGGCCGTAGTCCTCACGCAGGCGCGTGAAGAGATCGCGGCTGTCCTCCGCTGCGAAGGCCGCGGAGGGCGAGAGGAGGAGCACCCCGATCGCGAGCGCGGCGAGGGCGAGCGGCGCGAGCGAACGAGGCGCGGGTGTCATGGGATCACGTCGGGGTCGCACGGGGCGTATGTTACCAAAGGGTCGAGCGTTCGGCCCGATCCACGAATGCCCCGGGCAATCAATCCGCAGGGAGGCGCGCGAGGGCCTGCCGAGCCGCCTCCACCTCGCCGCGGAGCGCGATGGCGGCGGCCCTGCGGCCCGAGGTGGTGCGGTCGACGAAGGCCTCGAGCCAGCGGCGGGCGTCGACCGGCCGGCCGGCGTGGAGGGCGAGCAGGCCGAGCACGAAGCGGCCGTAACCGCCGCCCGCGGGCGCGACGAGTAACCTGTCGATGAGCTCGCCGATGCCGTCGACCTCCTGGCCGAGCGCGATCCGCGCGAGCGCGAGGTGCCCATGGTAGAGCGGCTTGTCGGTCGTGCCCCAGCGCGCGGCGCGGGACATCGCGGCGATCGCCTCGGCGTAGCGGTGGTGCAGGTAAAAGAGGCTGCCGAGGGTCCAGTAATGGAACGCCTTGCGGCTCGCGGGGCCGATACGCGCGGCGAGCCGCAGATGCGCGGCCGCGCCCTCGACGTCCCCGAGCGCCTGCTTCGCGCGCGCGGCGTCCTGGTGCGCGACGTCGGGCAACACGTCGAGCGTGAGCGCCTGCTCGGCGATCGCGGCGGCCTGCACGAAGCGGCACTCCTCGTAGTAAGCGAGGTAGAGCTGACGGAGCAGCATGGCCTGCGTCGTGCGGTCGAGCGGGGCGCGGGTGGCGAGGCCTCGGCGGGCCCAGAGCGCGCGGGAGCGCGGCGTCGGCGCCTCGAGCGCGCGGCGGAGCATGTCCTCGGCGAGCACCGATTTCGGCCGCGCGGGCCGCTTCTTCGGCGTGACCTTGGCGCGCTCGCGGCGCGGCGAGGCCTTCTTGGCGCCGGCCGTCTGGCCCGCTCCTTTGCCCGCTGCCGCGGGTGCGAAGGAGGCTGGGTTGTCCTTCGCTTTGCTCACGGATCGAGCTTAGCAAGGCCAAACCGAGCGTCCAGAATTCGACGGGCCCCTCTGCGTCCGGTCGTGCTTCCTCGCGCGGCCGGCGCTTGCGCCTCGGGCGGAGGCACGCCAAGGTCCCGGACCCATGGGCCAGCGCATGATGGAGCAGGGTGGTTCGAGCGCGAGGGGGCGCCTCGCGGGGGCCTGCCTGATCGTCTCGCTCGCTTTTGTCGTGGTCGGCTGTGGTCGCCCGGCGACGAAGGCCGAGTGTGACGAGATCTTCGACAAGAGCGCGGCGATCGAGCTCGCGGCGCAGAACGTCACGGACCCGGCCGAGGTGCAGAAGCGGACGGCCGCCGTGCGCGCGGCGCGCGGAGACGAGCTCGTCAGCAAGTGCGTCGGGCGCCGGATCACGGAGCGCGCGATGGAGTGCGTGCGCAAGGCGACGACGGCCGAGCAGGTCGATCAGTGTCTCGAGTGAGCTCGACGGCGAGCCGCGTGGAGGTGGTGACGACGCTCGTGATCGTGCTGCTCGTCGTGGGGTTCGTCGCGTCGAAGCCGCTACGTCGTGCGCTCGCGGCGCATCCTTCCCCGGAGACGTGCGCGGCGCTGCTCGATCGCTACGTGGAGCACGTCGTCCACGCCATCGACGCGAAGCCGCCGGCGGCCGAGCTCGCGGCGCGCAAGGCCCAGGCGCGGTCGATCGCCGGGGGCGACCGGAAGTTCGCGCGCTGCCCGACCTACCTCACCGCGGACGAGGCGGAGTGTGCGATGCGCGCGGGAAACGCCGACGAGTTCGAGCGATGTCTGCCTTGAAGCAAGACGAGAAAGAAGGAGAGCGCCGACCTCGAGGGCGCAGGATTCCAGCGCTCGTGTCGATTGAAGCGACGTTTGTTGGTCGCTCCGGCAGACCCTATGGTAGGGTCTCTCTGGGCCTTCAGGAGCCTTATCGATCGCCGTGAAAGTCATCTCACCGCTTCTCGGCTTCAACAACAACGTCAAGCACAAGGGACGTGTCTTCCATATTCAAACGGAAGACTCGGGGCACCGTCACCCGCACGTGATCACGCATCTTTTCGCGGACGGCGGGCGCATCCTGAAGACCCTGAAGACCTCCTACGCGGAGCACCTCAACGAGGCGAACGTGCAGGAGATCGTCCGTCAGCTCATGAAGGAGCAGCACAAAGCGATGTTCGTCGCTTTGCGCGACGGACAGTTCGACCACATTTTCGAGGACAAACCCGAGGCCTCGGCCCCCGCGAAGCCGGAGCCCGCCCCCGCGCCGGCTGCGCCTCCTCCGGCGCCGGCTGCGCCTCCTCCTCCCCCCGCTGCCGCTGCTGCGCCGGAGCCCGCGGCGCCGCCGCCGAGCTTCAACCCGGCCCTGCCGCAGCGCCCGTCCGTGCTGATGAACGCGACGGATCTGCAGGCCGCGCTCCGCGGAAAGGCGCCCGCGCCGCCGCCGCCCGCGCCGACGACGGGGAACATGGACCTCGATCTGTCGTCGCTCGAGGAGAAGACGAAGGCGCCCGAGACGGCGACCTTCGTGCAGCAGACGCAGGACGTCCCGCCGCCGCCCACCTCGCTGAGCCCTTCGAAGAAGGGCGGCGCGCTCTTCACGGCGGGGGTCTATCGCGCGCTCGGGACGCCGGAGCCCGCGTCCGTGTCGTCGCCGACGAGCGCGGGGCGTTACGCGCAGACGCGCCCGCCGGCCATCTTCGCGACCGCGCGTCCCGCGCAGGGAACCTCGATCTTCGGTGAGGATCTCATCAGCGAGAAGTCGCTCGACGAGGTCATCCTGAGCTACCTGGCCGAGGACCTCGAGGGCGGCGAGAGCCCGTAGCCGCGCTCTCGTCCTCTCGAGGAGGCTCGTGCGTAAAGCTCGCCTCGCGATCTCGCAGAGCCTGTGGCTCTACCCGCTCTCGATCCTCGCCAGCGTCAGCGTGGCGGCGTTCGTCGCGTTCCGGCTCGTCGATCTCTCGAAGGCGCAACCCGGCGGCGTGACCGCGCTCTTCGGCGCGATGTCGCCGGACGACGCGAGCCGGATCATGGGCGGCACGGGCGAGGTGATCGCGGCGATCCTGGGGATCGTCATCACCGTCGCCTCGATCATCGTGCAGCTCGCGGCGACGCGGTACACGCCGCGCATCACGGACATGTTCTTCCGGGACCGCACGAACCGCGCGGTGATCGCGTTCTTCGTGGTCTCGGCGGTCTTCTCGCTCTGGGTGAACTACGCGATCCGACAGGCGCCCGAGCCGGATCTGTCCTTCGTCCCGCGCTTCGGCGTCATGGGCTCGATCGTGCTGCTCACGCTGAGCCTGCTCGTGATGGCGCCTTACTTCAACTACGTCTTCGACTTCCTCGAGCCCGACAAGATCGTCGAGCGCATCCGCAAGGCGGGCGTGGCGCAGGCGCTCCGCAGGCCGAGCGACGAGTCGGACGAGGACGTCGACGGCCGGCGCATGACCGCGCTCTCGGCGCTCGAGCACCTCGCCGACATCGGGCTCAACGCGATCGAGCAGAAGGACAAGGGGATCGCCTCGAACACGGTCGACGCGATCTGCGATCTCGTGGTCGCGTACATGCCGCACAAGAGCACGCTCGACGAGCGCTGGTTCTCGATCAGCGGGCGCCTGCTCCGGGACGCCGACTTCGTGAGCATGAACGAGGTCGCGCTCGGCAAGCTCCAGAGCGATCGCACCTGGCTCGAATACAAGGCGCTCCGGCAGTTCTTGATGGTGCTGCGCGAGGCGCTGACGGAGATGCCGGACATCGTCAACCGCATCGCGATCGGCACGAGGTACATCGGGCTCGCGGCGCTCGCGGCGGAGGATCGCGCGGCGCTCTCGACGGTGATCAAGTTCTTCAACACGTACATGCGCCGCGCGCTCAACGCGCGGGACGTGCCGGCCGCGTACAACTGCCTGAACCAGTACCGCTACCTCGGCGAGAAGATCCTCTCGCAGGGCTGGGGCGAGGAGGCGCTGCGGATCGCGGGGCACTTCAAGTACTACGCGCAGACGGCGCACGCGATGAAGCTCGCGTTCGTCACGGAGACCGTGGCCTTCGACCTCTGCGCGCTGAACGAGCTCGCCTACGATCTCGGCGCCTCGGTGCGGGACGAGCTGCTCCGGATCTTCCTCGAGGTCGACAAGGAGGCGGAGGTGGCGCAGCAGGAGCAGTCGCTCCGCGGCGTGCGCAAGGCGCAGGTCAAGCTCGCGACGTACTACCTGCAGAAGGGCGAGGTCGATCTGGCGAGGCAGATCCACCGCGACATGCGCGACGAGCGGCCCCATCGGCTCTGGTCGATCAAGAACGAGATGCTCTCCGTGACCAGCAACGAGTTCTGGGAGATCAACGATCGGGGGGTGGTCTTCGAGTACATCGATCCGGAGCGGCGCGCCCATTTGCACCGGTTTTTCGAGTGGTTTCCGCAGATGGACACGCCGCCGAGGAGCGAGGCGGGCGGGCCGAGGCACGGCGCGGGGAAGGCCCACGCGCCGGGCGGCGCGCGCGAAGGCTGACAGGGCGCGCATTTCCGACGCAAAGCGGCCGGGTCCGGGGGTAGACTGCTCGCATGCTCGGGCGGACGGCCCGCTACTTCCTCTGGTTTTCGGCGCTCTTCGGCGCGGGCTGCACGCCCGAGCTCGGCGACGTGCCATTTTCGTGTGAATCCGGCGGGCTCTGCCCCGAGGGGTACTCGTGCCAGGCCACGGTCTGCGTGCGCGACGGCGAGAACCCCACGAGCCGCCGGCCGAAACGTGTCGCCTGGATCAACCCGCCCGAGATGTTCTGGCTCTCGGCCGAGGGCGAGGGCGCGACGCTGATCGTCAACGACGGCTTCACCCCGGGCGCGAAGGGGATCTACGAGATCCACGTCGCGCCCGACGGGAGCGTCTCGGAGCCACGCGCGATTTACGCGTACGGCGGCACGACGATCTCCTCGGCCGTGGTGCCGCTGCCCGACGGTCGTTACGGCGTGGTCCTCGTGAGGTTCCCGAACGTCGACGGCGACGAGACGACGCTCGAGCTGCTCGGGATCGAGCGCACGTCGGCGAGCGGCACGACGACCGCGGTCGGGAAGCTCTTCTCCACGACGACGCCCTTCCTCGGCGGCGTGGAGCCGGCGTACGTCGGCGCCGCGATCGACGGGACCACGGTGAACATCGCCTGGACCGTGCCTTCCGGCGGCGGGCGCGTGGAGGTCTTGCACCTCGAGCGAAACGGCTCGCTCTGGAACACCACCTGGACGGCCTCGGCGAGCCTGCCGCCCGAGGTGCCGCCGCTCTCCGGCGACTGCCAGCTCTTCCGCGACGACGCGGGTCTGCTCACGGTGCGCGTGGGCTTCGAGAGTTACGCGCTCTCGACGGTGGATCCCGCGGCCGCGATGGGCGGCGCGAACACGATGACGGCCTTCGCGTCGACCACGGACGAGCCGCTCTTCGGCTGGAGAGACGGCGTCTTCTCGATGCGGCGCGGCGACTGCGATCCGGCGAAGGCGACGTGCGCGGTGAGCTACGTGTTCACGCCTTCGATGGGCACGCCGACGGTGGACGAGGGCTTCGCGCTGCCCGACACGGCGTCGCCCTTCGTGGGCACGCCCTTCGAAGGGGGCGCGCTCGTCGCGCCGGTGTCGCGAGATCCGAGCCTGCCCACGATCGACGTCGCTTGGCGCTCGGCGACGGAGCCCATGCGGATCGTGGCGAGCGTGCCGCGGACGAGCACCGGTTCGCTCTACACGGCGCGCGCGTTTGGCCTCGGCGACAAGGTGTACGTCGCGTGGACCGAGTTCTACGAGTCGAACATGGATCTCTGGATCGGCGTGTCGGATCTGCGTCGCGAGGGCATGGGGGCACCTTGAGGGGATCGAGGGGACGGGTTCTGGATCCGCGATCGGCGCGCGTGATGATCGCCGCGCTCGCGACGTTCGGGGTGGGCTGCGGAGGGCCTTCGTTCGGGGACATGCCAGCGCTCTGCGCGGAGGGCGGCGCTTGCCCCGAGGGATACGACTGCATTCGTGGCGTCTGCGCGCTGCCGGGTACGCCCGTGCCGATCACCGTCGCCGCCACGCCGTACCTGCGTGGATCGGACGTGCGGATCGTGCCACAAGCCTCGGGCGTGCTCGTCGCGTGGGAGACGTATGCGTACTCCGACGAGGGGCAACGCTTCGTGGGCGCGCGCGTGACGCCCGAGGGCGGCGTGAGCCCGCGCCTCGACCTCGTGGGTAGCTTCGTCGCCGACGCCGACTCGCTCGAGCCCTACTTCGACATCCTGCCCGTGAGCGGCGATCGTGTGCTCGTGGCGGTCAGCGCGCCATCGTTGCCCGACGAGCCCACGGTCGAGCCGCGGCTCGTCACGTACCGCGTCGATCTCCCGCCGGAGGGGCGCGAGGATCAGCCGGCCTCGTTCGAGCCCGCGTGGCCCAAGGAGGAGCGCCTCGCCACCGTGGGGTACGGCGCCGTGAGCTTCCCGAAGCTCCTTCGCCGCGGCAGTCAGGTCGAGCTCGGCTACGTGCGATCGCGGACGACGGTCGTGGACGGCAACCTCGAGACGATCGCGGAGCTCGCGATCTACGCGATGCAGGAGGACGGGACGCTCCTCACGCCCGAGCCCACGTATCACCCGGCGCGCGCGCAGTTGCCCGTCGCCGTGGGCGTTCTCGGCGCGTTCGCCGTGAACGACGGCGCGTGGTGGATCCTCGACAACGAGCGGCCGAGCGCGGTGCTCTTGCCCGAGGGCGGCGGCGAGGCGGAGGTGAAGCTCGGTCGCCTCGCGATCCCCGTCGCGGCCGACGACACGTCGCTCACGTACATCGAGCCCTCGGCGCGTCAGGGCGACAAGCAGCCGACCGATCCCGTCTCGGGCCCGGCCGAGCTGCGCAGGGTCGGAGCGCCCGTCGTGGGTGATCCCATGCCGCCGGTCGAGACGGCGATCGGCGCGCTGCCGGGATTGCGCGACACGCCGCGCCCGGCGTGGATCGGCCGCGAGGGCGCCTTGCCGATCCTCGTCACGCCCGGCGAGGCGTTCGACGCGCCGGAGCTCGTGGTCTACCTCGTCGATCCGGCGAGCGCCTCGGTGTCACGCGTGGCCTCGATCCCGCGGCTCTCGACGCGCAACATCAGCGCGGTGCATGCGGTCCTCACCTCGGGCAGGCTCTTCGTCGGCTGGCTCGAGACGGACGAAGCGTCGGCCACGATCCGGATGGCCATCCTACCCGAGCCCCCGGCGGCACCTTGAGGCGCGCATGACCACCGGCTCCATGAGCTCCCAGCCTCTCTTCGCGGGCAAGTACCGCCTCATCCGCATGCTCGGCAAGGGCGCGATGGGCGAGGTCTGGCTCGCCGAGGAGGAGGGGCCGCGCAACTTCCGCCGCCGCGTCGCCGTCAAGCGCCTGCTCACCGCGGGGGACATCGGCGACGTCGCGACCGACTCGTTCGTCGCCGAGGCGCAGGTGATCGCGCGCCTCGACCACCCGAACGTCGTCCGCCTGATCGAGCTCGGCAACGCCGAGGGGGGCCTCTACCTCGTGCTCGAGTTCGTCGACGGCGCCGCGCTCGATCGCATCTTCAAGCGCACGGGCGCGCTCGCGCCCGCGACGGTCGCGTACATCGGCCGCGAGGTCGCGCGCGCGCTCGAGGCGGTGCACGGCATGTGCGACGAGAACGGCCACAACTGCGGCGTCGTTCATCGCGACGTCACGCCGTCGAACATCCTCGTCGCGCGGGACGGCCGCGTGCGGCTCTCGGACTTCGGCGTGGCGCGGATCTCGGGCCTCGGCGGTGAGAAGACCGAGACCGGCGTGTTCAAGGGCAAACTCCCGTACATGCCGCCCGAGCAGGCGCGCGGCGAGCCCTTCGACGGTCGGGCCGACGTCTTCGCGCTCGGCGTCACGCTCTTCGAAGGGCTGCTCGGGCGCAGGTTGCGCAAGGCGGAGACGCAGACGCAGCTCCTCATGATGATCGCGAGCGAGCCCGTCGCGCGCGTGCACGAGCTCGTGCCGGGCGTGCCGCCCGCGCTCGCGCATGCGATCGATCGCTCGACGGAGCTCGACCCACGGAGGCGCATCGCCGACGGCAGCGAGCTCGCGTATCTCATGGACGAGGCGCTGCGCGCGCTCGGGCCGAGCGCGGTGAAGGAAGCACAAGCCGAGCTCCGCGCGCGCGTCGAGCAGGTGGCGGGCGCGCCCGCGGGAGGTTCGAACGCGCCGGGCACGGGGCAAGCGAAGCGGCCGCAGGAGTGGAGCATGCAGCTCGGCACGGGCGCGCAGCGGCCGAGCGCTTTTCCGCAGGAGAACACGCGATCGTCCGACGCGCCGGGGCAAGCCTCGTACGGCTCGTACGGGCACGCGGGGCAGCCGGGGACGGGCGCCGGGCGGATCTCGACGCCCGCGTATCACCCCTCGATGGCGGGGACGCCGGGGTCCGCGCCCGGTTCGAATCCGACGAGCGGCGGCCTCGGCGTGACCAACGTGTCGAGCTTCGCGGACGCGGGCGCGCCGTCGAGCCTGGGGACGAGCGGGCGACGCTCGATGGTGCTGCCCATCATCGCGCTCGCGGGCTTCACGATCCTCGGCGGCGTGACGGCGTTTTTCGTGCTGTCGCAGAGCGCGTCGTCGCCACGCGCAGATCAAGCCGCCACGTCGGCGGCGCCGAGCGCGGCCGTGGTCGCGCCGTCGGCTTCGATCGCGGCTGCGCCGAGCGCGACGGCCATCGAGGTCGAGCCCGCGACCGCGCCTTCGAGCGCGCCTTCGTCCGCGCCGACCGAGAAGGTCGCGCAGGGGACGGGCCCGCGGCCCGTCGATCCGCGGCGCACGGGCGGAGGTTCTCTGGCGCCGACCGCGTCGGCGTCCGCGGCCGAGGCGCCGTCGAACGAGCCGGGCACGCTCGTCGTGTCGGTCTCGCCGTGGGCCGACGTGACCGTGGACGGGCGCTCGGTCGGGACCACGCCGCTCGCGCCGCTCTCGCTCGCGCCGGGCCCGCACTCGGTGATCCTGCGCAACAGCGAGCTCGGCGCGTCGCGCAGCATGTCGGTCACGATCAAGCCGGGCAAACCGTCGTCGATTCGAGTGGATCTGCGCAGGTCGGAGTAGGTTTGCCATGAAGAACGGGAGGCGTTGCATGGGCGCTCGGCGCGGGCGGGTCGCGGTGACCGTTTTGGTGGGGCTGGTCCTCGGCGCCGCGGGCACGGAGGCGCGAGGTCAGGACCTCGCGAGCGTCGTGGCGCGGGCGCGCGAGCAGGTGGAGAACGGCGCGTTCGCGGACGCGCTTCGTACGCTGAACTCGCTGTCGAAGTCGGAGCTCCCGCCGACGCTCGCCGTGGAGGCGGGCCTGCTCGAGACACAAGCGGCGCTCGTGACGCGTGGCGAGGGCGCGGGCGCGCAGGCGTGCGCGAAGGCGATCGTGGCGGCGGGTTACGATCCCGAGGTCGCCCGGGATCAGTCGCCGAAGGTGCGCGCGGCTTGTCGCACGGCTGCGGAGACGGCGCGCAAGGATCGGATCGAGAAGGCGGGCGTGAAGCTCTCGGACCTCGAGGTCGGAGCGCCCGAGGTCGCCTGGGCGCCGGTGCGGATCTCGGCGACGGCGAGCGCCACGCCGCCGTGGCTCCGGGTCGTCGCGCGGGTTCGATCGAGCGCGCTCGAGGGCTCGTTCGATCTGCCGCTCGCGCCTTCGCCCGACGGCCCGCTGCGCGGCACGCTCGATCCGTCGTTCATCCGCCCGAAGGCCAAGATCGACGTCACGATCGTCGCGCAGGACAAGTTCGGCGATCTCGCGACGACGGCGCTCACGAAGACGATCTCAGTGCCGGCGCAGGAGGCGATGGTCGCGCTCGGCGACGTGCCGGGCTCGGCGTCGGTGCTCGTCGACGACAAGGCGGTGGAGCCCGACGATGACGGGCGCGTCGCCGTGGAGCCGGGCAAACACGAGGTCGAGATGCAGGTGGACGGCGCGACGTCGAGCACGACCGTCAACGTGCAGCGCGGCAGCGTGGCGCGCGTGGCGCTGTCGCCGTCGCGCGGCGGAGGTCGGACGTTCGCCTGGATCGCGACGGGTTTGACGGTCGGCCTCGGCGCCGCCTCGGGCGTGTTCCTCTACACGGCGGCGTCGCGCACGAGCGAGATCGAGGACCTCGCGGCGATACGCGAGCCGGGCACGAGCCTGCCTGCGACGGACTACGCCGACATCAAGGCGAGGGACGATGAGCGGCGGACGTTCCAGACGGTGGGCCTCGGCCTCGCCATCGGCGGCGGCGTGATGGGCGCGCTCGCGCTGACGTTCTGGCTCTTGCCCTCGGGTGGTGGGAAGAAACCGACGAAGAAGGACGCGCACCTCGCGCCCCGGATCATGCCTCTCATCGGGCCGGGGAGCGTGGGTTTGTCCGGTACGTTCTAGGAGGCGTCGATGTCCGAAGGTCCGCTCGTCACGGTGGATTGGCTCGCGGCGCGTGTGTCCGATCCACGCGTCGTCGTCGTCGACGTGCGCTGGTACCTCTCGGGCAAGCGTGGCGTGGACGCGTACGACGCGGGCCACATCCCGGGCGCTTCGTTCGTGGATCTCGACCGCGAGCTCGCCGGGGATCATGCGCGCGGCCCGGGCCGTCATCCTCTCCCCGCGCCTGATGACTTCGCCGCTTTGCACGCGCGCCTCGGCGTCACCGAGGACTCGATCGTCGTCGCCTACGACGACGCGGGTGGTGCGATCGCGGCGCGTATGTGGTGGCTGCTCCGCTACTTCGGGTTTCGCGGCGGGCGTGTCCTCGACGGCGGGATCGGCGCGTGGATCGCGGCGGGCCACCCGCTCGACACGGGCCGTCCTCGGCGAGCGGTCGCGCCGACCCCCGCGCTCCGACCTGGCAGCGCTCCCGTCGTGGGCAAAGCCGACGTCGCTCGCCTCGCCGCGCTGGGGCCGGAGGCTGCCGTCCTCCTCGATGCGCGGGCTCGCGAGCGCTACGAGGGCCGCGTCGAGCCGATCGACGCGCGCGCCGGGCACGTCCCTGGGGCTCGGAGCGCGCCTTTCGTGGAGAACCTCGTGGCCCCCGGCGGGGCCTTCCTGCCGCGCGAGGCGCTCGAGGCGCGGTACCGGGCGCTCGGCGCGCTCGATGCGGAGAGCGTCGTCTGTTACTGCGGCTCCGGCGTCACGGCGTGCCACGCGCTGCTCGCGCTCGTGCTGCTCGGCCGCGAGGACGTCGCTCTGTACGAGGGCTCCTGGAGTGATTGGTCGCGGGACGCGACGCTGCCGATCGAGACGGGCTGAGCCTCGATCCGGAAGCCCCTTGCGCCGCGCGAGGTCCGGTGCTTTGGGGTTTGGGGCGTAGGACGCCGTAGGCGATCCGTAGCCCCAAGCGTCGAGGGGTTTGGGGCGTAGGACGCCGTAGGCGATCCGTAGCCCCAAGCGTCGACGAGAGGTATTGGCCATGCAGATTCATCGCGTACAGGAGCTTTTCAAGCAGTCGCCCGTTGGCCAGCGCATCGCCGTGTGTGGTTGGGTCCGCACGCGTCGCGACGCGAAGAACAACTTCTCCTTCCTGGAGATCAACGACGGCTCCTGCCTGAAGAACCTGCAGGTCATCGCGGACGGCGCGCTCGAGAACTACGAGACCGACGTGAAGAAGCTCGGCACGGGCTCGAGCGTGCGCGTCGAGGGCGTCGTCGTCGCGAGCCAGGGCAAGGAGCAGGCGATCGAGATCAAGGCCGAGCGCGTGCACGTCTACGGCTTCTCGCCCGAGGATTTCCCGCTGCAGAAGAAGCGCCACGGCTTCGACTACCTGCGCACGATCGGGCACCTCAGGCCGCGCACGAACACCTTCGGCGCCGTCACGCGCATCCGCCACACCCTGTCGATGGCCGTGCACGACTTCTTCCGCTCGCGCGGCTTCTTCTACGTGCAGACGCCGATCATCACGGCGAACGACTGCGAAGGCGCGGGCGAGATGTTCCAGGTCACGACGCTCGACCTCGACAAACCCCCGCGCACGCCCGAGGGCAAGATCGACTACGCGAGGGACTTCTTCGGCCGCCGCACGAGCCTCACGGTGAGCGGCCAGCTCGAGGGCGAGACCTACGCGATGGCCCTCGGCAACATCTACACCTTCGGCCCCACGTTCCGCGCCGAGAACTCCAACACCACGCGCCACCTCGCCGAGTTCTGGATGATCGAGCCCGAGATGGCCTTCGCGGATCTCGATCACAACGCGTTCATCGCGGAGGAGTTCCTGAAGCACGTCATCCGCGCCGTGCTCGAGCAGAACCAGGACGACCTCCACCTGCTCGACAGCTTCGTGCAGAAGGGCCTCAAGGAGAGCCTGCAGAACATCGTGGCCGGCCCCTTCGCGCGCATGACGTACACCGAGGCGGTCGAGATCCTCGAGAAGTCCGGCCAGAAGTTCGAGTACCCGGCGAAGTGGGGCTCGAGCCTGCAGACGGAGCACGAGCGGTACCTGACCGAGGTGCACCTCAAGAGGCCCGTGATCCTCACGGACTACCCGAAGGATTTCACGGCCTTCTACATGCGCCTCAACGACGACAAGAAGACCGTCCGCAACATGGACGTGCTCGTGCCGCAGATCGGCGAGATCATCGGCGGCAGCCAGCGCGAGGAGCGGTACGACGTGCTCCTCGAGCGCATGCAGGAGGCCGGCCTGAAGCCCGAGGACTACGCGTTTTACCTCGACCTCCGCAAGTACGGCACGGCCCCGCACGCCGGCTTCGGCCTCGGCTTCGAGCGCCTCGTCCTGCTCTGCACCGGCATGGGCAACATCCGCGACGTGATCCCGTTCCCGCGCACGCCGGGCCATTGCGAGTTCTGAGCCGGGAGGCGCGCGAGACCTTGTTCCCGCGTGCCGCGTCCCCTACGCGTCGAGCGTGACCTTCGTACGTCCGCTCGCCGCGCTCGATCGCTCTTCCCTCCCCATCGCCGGCGGCAAAGCCGCGAACCTCGGCGAGATGATCCGCGCGGGTGTCCCGGTCCCGCCCGGGTTCGTCGCGACGACCTCCGCCTTCCGCGTCGCGGCGGAGGCGGCGAAGATCGGCCCCTCCCTCGACGCGCTCGCGAAGGCCGATCCGAGCGATCGCGCCCGCCTCGCCGCGCTCGCGGCCGACATCCGCGCCGCGCTCTCGTCCGCGCCCGTGCCCGACGTGATCGCCGAGGCGTGCGTTCGCGCCTACGAGGACGATCTCGGCGGCGCGACCGTCGCCGTGCGTTCGTCGGCCACGGCCGAGGATCTGCCGGACGCGAGTTTTGCCGGACAGCAGGACACCTACCTCGGTGTCCTCGGCAAGGACGCGCTGCTCGACGCGGTTCGCCGCTGCTGGGCTTCGCTCTTCACCGAGCGCGCCGTCGTGTACCGCGCGGATCGCGCGATCGATCCTCGCGAGGTCTCCCTCGCGGTCGTCGTGCAGCGCCTCGTGTTCGCGCGCGCGGCGGGCGTGCTCTTCACGGCGAACCCCGTGACGGGCCGGCGCCGCGAGGCCGTGATCGACGCGGCGCCGGGCCTCGGCGAGGCCGTCGTGAGTGGCGCGACGAACCCCGATCACCTCGAGATCCGCGTGGACACGGGCGAGATCGTCGCCCGCCGCCTCGGGGACAAACGGGTGGTGATCGAGGCCCTGCCAGGCGGGGGGACGCGCCACGAGCAACGCGCAGACGGCTCGACGGGGCCTTGTATCTCCGACGCGGAGGCGCGCGCGCTCGCGAAGATGGGCGCGCGGGTCGAGGCGCATTTCGGCGCGCCGCAGGACATCGAGTGGGCGATCGATCCCGAAGGAGAGATCCTCCTCGTGCAGTCGCGCCCGATCACCACGCTCTTCCCGATCCCGGTAGGTCCCTGGTCGAAGGAGGGCGATCTGCGCGTCCTCTTCAGCTTCAACGTGGCGCAGGGTGTCTTCCGCCCGTTCTCGCCGATGGGCGTGCAGCTCTGGCGGGCCTTCTTCGGCAACGTCGCGAGGGTGACGAGCCTCTGGGACGGCGATCCCATCGAGGGCGCGCCCTTCGTGGCCGTCTCCGCGAGTCGGTTGTTCCTCGACATCACGGACGTCATCCGCAATCCGCTCGGCCACCGCCTCCTGGTCTTCGTGTCGGCGCGGATGGAAGCGCGGACGGGCGCCGTGCTGCGCGCGCTCCTCGAAGAACCGCGCCTCGGTCTCGTGCGCACGCCTGCCTGGAAGATCGCGCGTGGCGTCGCCCGCGCGGCCTCGTCGATGCGCGCGCCGCGGAGGGTCCTTCGCGGGCTCGTGTCGCCGGACGAGGTCCCTGCGCACATCGAGGCCGACGTCGAGGCGGCGATCGCGCTCGCCCAGGTGCCCGATGGCTCCCCGCCGTCGGCCTATCTCGACGCCGTCGAGCGCATGCTCCCCGGCTTCAGCGCCGTCTTCCTGCACATGCCGAGCGTGGCGGTTGGCTTCGTCGCGCTGCGCGTGCTGCGCGGCTTGCTCGGAGAGGACCTCGACGAGGCCGAGGTCCACACGCTCTTGCGCTCGCTGCCGAACAACCCGACGACCGAGATGGACCTCGAGCTCTGGTCGCTCTCGCGCCGCGTCGGCGCCGATCCTGCCTCGCGAAGCGCTCTGCGCGAGGAGACCCCCGCCGCGCTCGCCGAGCGTCACGCCGAGCGAGCGCTGCCGGCCGTGCTCCAGCGTGAGCTCGAAGCGTTCCTCGCGCGCTGGGGCGCGCGTGGCGTCGCGGAGATCGACATCGGCGTGCCTCGGTGGCGCGACGACCCGACGCACATCCTCGGCAGCCTCGCGAACTACCTCGCGCTCGGCGACGACGTGGCGCCGCCGGACGTGGCGTTCGAGCGTGGCGCGCGCGAGGCGGAGCGGATGGCGGAGGAGCTCGCGTCCCGGGCGCGCGCGAAGGGCATGCTGCGCGGCGCGGCGGTTCGTTTCGCGGCGGACCGCGTGCGCAGGCTCATGGGCGTACGCGAGGCGCCGAAGTTCGGGGTCGTGCGCATCATCGCGCACGCCCGCGCGCTCTTGCTCGAGGCCGGCCGGCTGCTCGTGCGCGAAGGGAACCTCGCGGCCGAGGACGACGTGTTCCTCCTCGACCTGCGCGAGCTGCGCGCGGTCGTCGCGGGCGACGATCTCCGCGCGCTCGTGGCCGAGCGCCGGCGCATGATCACGCAGGAGCTCGGCCGCAAGCACGTGCCGCGGATCCTGCTCTCGGACGGCACGGAGCCCGAGGTGATGGCCGCGGCCGCGTCGGACGAGCATGGTTTGTCGGGTACGCCCGCCTGCGCGGGGCGTGTCACGGGCAAGGCGCGCGTGGTGCTGGATCCGGTGGGCGCGAAGATCGAGCCCGGCGAGATCCTGGTCGCGCCGTCGACGGATCCCGGCTGGACCCCGCTCTTCCTGACGGCCGGAGGGCTCGTGATGGAGATGGGCGGGAGCATGTCGCACGGCGCGGTGGTGGCGCGCGAGTACGGGATCCCGGCCGTCGTCGGCGTCGCCGGCGCGACGGCGCGGATCACGACGGGGCAGGTCATCACCGTCGATGGTGGGGCGGGCCGGGTCGTCACCGCGTAGCCCGCCCGCTCGTCATTTCGCCTCGCTGAGCCGCTTCACGTGCTCGAGCACGCGCGTGTGGATCGCGTGGATCGCGCCATCCGACCAGAACGCCCAGTACATGTTCGGCGACATCTCGAGCTCGTACCACGTCGTCCCTTCGAGGCGCGTTCGTCCGCCGGGCAGCTCGGTCAGCAGGAACTGACCACGCTTGGACCTCAAACTACCGTCGAGGTGCGGCGCGTGCACGTACTGGAACGGGCTCCACTCCTTCATCGCGTGGGGCTGCTTCGCCACGTCGAACGCGAGCCTCCGAGGTTTGTCCCAGACCGTGATCGGCTCGACGAACGGGCCCGTCGAGAACTCGCAGTACCGCACGGCGCCCACGCCTTCGCCTTCGAGCCGCGCCCGCACCGGGTAGGCGATCCCCGTGTGGAAGAACCATTCCGCGGGCGGCGCGAGCTCGCCGAAGCCGATCACGTTCTCCCACACCCGATCCGGCGGCGCGTCCACCTCGATCACCGTCTTCACCTCGCGCAGCTCGGGCGTCACCACCGCCGCCTCCGCGCCCACGAGCCCCGGCAGCGCCAGCACCGCCGCCGCGGCGTGCGTGCGCGGCGTCTTCGCCTGCAGCGCGATCGCGCGGCCCAGGATCGCGCCGATCACCGCCACCACGCCCGCGATCGGCGCGGCCATCAGCAGGCAGACGAGGCCCTCCAGCGCGAAGAGCAACATCGCCCCGCCCGTGATCGCGACGGACAAACCCGCGACCAGGACTGCACGTCCGAGCGGCTGCGGCGCCTCGCGGTTCAAGAGGAACGAGCTCACCGAGCCCATCACGAACGGCGTCACGAAGAAGAGCGACATGCCGTAGAGGTTCAGCGCGTACACGCTGAGCCCCGCCATCCCGAGCCCCACCGCGACGGCTGCCACCACGCCGAGCAGCGCGCTCCGCAGCGTGCCCTCGATCTTCGGCTGGATCTTCGGCTGCGGCCCCGGCTCGCGATACGGCGACGTCGGCTCCGGCTTCCACGCGTCCGCGCGCTCCGGCAGCGCCGCGAGCACGAGCATCACCAGGTAGTTCAGCGCCGGCACCAGGAACGAGAGGCCGAACCACGGCGACAAACCCGCGTTCGCCGCGCGTCGAATGCTCATCGAGACGCCGATCCACAAGAACGGCAGCGTCGCGACCCCCATCGTCACGA